>NZ_JAEQCX010000154.1:0-13555 GCF_020738035.1 Microcoleus sp. PH2017_28_MFU_U_A | reverse complement strand
GTTCTACACTAAGAACATTCTGCTTAACGAAGGCATTCGTGCTTGGATGGCTCCGACCGACCAACCCCACGAAAACTTCATCTTCCCTGAAGAAGTTCTACCTCGCGGTAACGCTCTCTAATCAGTGCGAAGTATCAAAAATTGCAACATTTTGAAAGGGTAAGATAAATTAGTTTAGGCTTTACCCTCAATGTTTAAAAAGCTCCTGCCGCTCGGTAGGAGCTTTTTTGATTTCAGTAATCCGATCGCACATTTCCCTCTTTATACCTGCCCCACAGAAAAAGCAATCCGCTCAAAAGCTCGTTAGCGAAGCCCGCGCCTACGGCGGCTACGCCAACGAAGAGGATCGCCCGCTGGCTGTAGAGAGCGATCGAAAACCTCGATACGTCAGTAATTTGCCCTCATCTTGCAAAAATATTAATTTGCATCCCCCCACTTCTAATTCCTTGTGTTATTCTAATCATTGTGACTACTGAAATGATACTCAGAACGCAGGTTCTTTCGGTTACGCTGGCAAGGGCTAGCGCACAAATCCTCACACCAGATCTTGTATTTGGGTGAGGTGCGTTCAAATATGAAGCCATTTAGCTAATCCTGGAGGTGATGCCCATGATAGAAAGTAGTAAATGCATGGGTCATCAGATTGGAAACTACCGGCTGTGCGCCGGGGCCGCTCACTAGCAGTCAGCCGTCGTTTCCAACTGGAAACGAATTCCATCGGGAACCAGGCTCAGCTAGGGATTCTCCCGGCAGTCAGGTTCTAATCTGAAGACCCGCTAGACCGCTCTCACCTCAAATAGTGTTAAATCTTAAGTATTAAAACTTGAGCCTCAATACTATTGGTGAGAGCGGATAGTTTTTGGTCGGATTTTTGACCAGAAATAATTGGTTGAAAGTCGGAACCCTGCTCGGGAGAAATTAAAATCAGACTATTCATTACTCCAATCCTCGGACTTAAGGGTAGAGGTCGCTCTTAAACTGTCAACTGTCAACTGTCAACTGTCAACTGTTGACAGGTGGGCTGTTAATCTCCCAAAAAGCTTATCCCAAAATAAAAAAAATTATGGCAGATCTACTTAACGATACTGAAATTCAAGAGCGCGCCAGTCAATTATCGGGCTGGACGGTGGAAGGTAAGCAACTGCGGTGTACCCGTTTATTTAAAGATTTTATCGGCGCGATCGCCTTTGTGAATAAGTTGGTCGCCCCCTCAGAAGCGGCAGGACATCACCCCGACATAGAAATCTCCTATAACCAAGTAACAGTTAACTTGACAACTCACGATGCCGGAGGCTTAACTGAGAAAGACATGGCGCTAGCCCAAGAGATTTCTGCGCTAAATTAGCTAGTTAGGCGGGAATCCCCACCCCATATTGTTTACAGATTGGGGTGGGATGAAAGCCAAGTTGATTGAGGTGGGATGGTTGACCAATCCCGTAGGGCTCGGAAGCCATCACCGCCGAAATCGACAATCTTTGATATCATTGAACCACAGTGGGGCTGGACGTGTTCCTCACTATAAAACGCCGTAGAGAGAAACAGTTTGGAGTATCTCGAAGGAAGATCTAGATATCCTTTACAGGACTCAGATGCCCAAACTATATTGCTTGCAATTAGTGTGGGAGCGTCACAAGAGTTCTCATTTTCCTAGCCGCCACTGCATCTAGCGACAGTCCCAAGAGCAGAAAGCCCGCTCAAAAGAAAATATCGACTCTGGGTTAAAATCGGGTGTGAGAAAGTCGAGATGCAACAAGTCCAATGTATTAAAGGCTATTCGCCATCCTCCGACCATGATCGTATTTGAAAGGCCAGAGTTCTTGAACGAATCTGCTCAAAGAACAGAACTGATAGAAAAGCTTTTGGATATTGGCGCGGCGCTCTCTAGCGCCCCCGATTTGGGCGGGTTGTTAAACTTGATTTTATCCAAAAGCCGGGAAATCACCTACAGCGATGCGGGCAGCGTTTATTTAGTAGATCACAGCGACGAGAAATCTAAGTTGCTGTTCAAGGTAGCTCAAAATGGTTCTAAACCCAGACTGTCGTTTAAGGAGTTTGCCCTGCCGCTGACAGACAAAAGCTTGGCGGGATACGTGGCAATTACAGGTCAAAGTTTGAACCTGTCTGATGCCTATGACTTGCCTCCCGATGTACCCTACCAGCTAGATACGAGTTTTGACAGGGATATTAATTACCGCACTTGCTCGGTAATGGTGTTGCCGATGCAAAACCGACAGGGCGAGACAATAGGCGTACTGCAACTGATCAACCGCAAAAAAAAGGCAGATGAGGTGCTGACGGCAGAGAATGCCTGGGAATCGACGCAGCAGTATTCCGAGTGGGAAGAAAGGATAGTTCGATCGCTCGCTTCTCAAGCAGCAATCTCGATCGAGCGCAATCAACTCCAAGAAAGCATAGAACACTTGTTCGAGGGCTTCGTCAAAGCAAGCGTGCAAGTCATAGAAGCCCGAGATCCATGTACCTTCGGCCATTCAGAACGAGTTGCAGCCCTGACAGTACGCCTGTCAGAAGAAGTAAACGCCGTCAGCAGCGGATGGCTGCGCTCTATTTACTTTAACAACCGTCAAATTCAAGAAATTCGCTACGCCGCCCTGCTGCACGATTTTGGCAAAATCGGAGTACCAGAAGCAGTTTTGACCAAGCAGAAAAAGCTCTACCCCTCACAGCTAGAAATCATTCGCCACCGTTTCGCCCTAGCTCAGCGGACGCTGGAAATGGAATGCGTCCAGTCTAAATACAAATACTTGCTAGAGCATTCAGCTTACCGAAAACACCCGGACTCTGGGCCAGAGTGCGCTAAATGCCAGGAAATAGAACAGCTAGACACGGCGCTAGCAGACGCAAAAACCAGATTGGCAGAATATTGGGAAGTCCTGCTAGAGGCCAACGAACCTCACATTTTGGCAGAAGAACCCCTAGCTCAACTGCTAGAACTTTCTCGGCAAACTTACAGAGATATAGACGGGGCAATTAAACCTCTGCTGAGTCCAGACGAAATCGTGCAATTGATGGTGTCGAGGGGCAACCTGACGCCGACAGAACGATCGGCAATCGAATCTCACGTCACTCACACTTACGAATTTCTCAGCCAAATTCCGTGGACAAAGGATCTAAAAAATGTTCCCCAAATAGCCTACGGACACCATGAAAAACTCGACGGCACAGGCTATCCACGAGGTCTAACAGACTCAGAAATCCCCATTCAAGCGCAATTGATGACGATCGCCGATATTTATGACGCCCTGACAGCCGGCGATCGCCCCTACAAACGAGCTTTGCGAACAGATGCAGCAATGAAAATTTTGCGGCAAGAAGCAGCTCACAACAAAATCAACGCCGATTTATTAGAACTGTTCGACCGTCGCCGAGTCTTTAGCGTCCTAGGACACGGTTTGGATGCAAAAGTCGAATCAGTATAGACGATTCGGACGTGCTGTGCTAAAAAGTAAATAGGCTATCGAGCGCCTAATGTGTCAGTAGTCCAATCAATCCCAAGTCCAAGTATGGTAAGGTTTTGAGGCAGTTGAGTACCTAGTCAAAAACAGGCATCCGACAGCAGCCAATCACATCCATACACTCAGTTAGTCCCCAAAAATCAAAAGAAAAAGTGAATTTTAGGTCTCTTTTTAAAGTATGCTAGTTTAGCAACTACTGACCACATAGAAGACTCGAAAAGTTTCTCTGTAATCGGTGTGAGGATGAGAGTGAATATGTCGAAATTTTTGTGGAGTTACCTACTAATCAGCCCAGCAGTCTTAGGAGCTACCCTAGTAGTTTCTTCGAGCGCGATGGCAGCAGACGCTCAGCAAGCTGCTGATGCGCTCAAGCCTCAAGCTGCCCAAGCTGAAACAGGCCAAGCCTCCGAAGCCAAAGTTAATGCTTTAGCGGCTGTTGACGAAACTACCGCAGCACTAAAGCCAGTCGAAGAAATTTCCCAAGGAACAGGCAGCGAAACCAAGCCAGCGATTGCAGATGCCAGCCCTGCTGCAACGGGCAGCGCGATCGCCTCCGCCACCACAGACCCCGCAGCAACAAATCTTGAAGCTGCATCACAACCTGTAACTGAATCTTTAGCAGCAGTTGAGCCAACAGTCGCTCAACCAGTAGAAAATTCAGCGGCAGCCAGACTAGAAAATCCAGCCCCAGCAGCTACCGCTGTCAAGGAGCAAATCAGTGCAGTTCAATTAGAAACTACTGCCCCGGCAGTTGCAGAGCAGGCACAACAAAATTTGCCCTCTCCGGCCCAATCTCTAGCCCAAACTGTCGCACCACAAGCTCAAAACCCAGCCGCCACATTAGAACAGGTCAACGAGTACAGCAGCGAAGGTGCTGGTGGCGAAACTCAGGCTCAAGTAACCTCAGTATCTCAACTTTCCGACGTGCGGCCCACAGACTGGGCATTCCAAGCACTGCAATCCCTAGTCGAGCGCTACGGCTGTATTGCCGGGTATCCAGACGGCACATTCCGCGGCAACCGGGCAATGACCCGCTACGAATTTGCCGCCGGTTTAAACGCTTGCTTAGACAAAGTTAACGAGCTAATTAAAGCAGGTACAACCAACTTAGCGACAAAAGACGACTTGGCAGCCCTCCAACGGCTCCAGGAAGAATTTGCAGCAGAACTGGCAACCTTGCGCGGCCGCGTCGATGCTCTGGAAGCTCGCACATCCGAACTCGAAGCTAACCAATTTTCAACTACTACCAAACTGACTGGGGAAGCAATTTTTGCCCTCAGCGACGACTTTGGTGGCAATGATGGCTTGTTTGGCAGAGACAACAGAAGAGTCGGTACGGGTAACAATGAAGCCGTCTTCCAACAGCGGGTACGTCTCAATTTAAATACGAGCTTCACCGGCAGAGACTTGTTGCTCACCAGACTGGATGTGGGCAACGGTCAAAACTTTAACTTGGGGGCGACGAGCGAAGGTACTCAAACCTGGAACGTAGTTGGCAGAACCGACAACGTTTTTCACTTGGGCAGCTTGCTTTACAAGTTCCCCGCTAGCAATCGGTTGAACGTTACCATTGAAGCCGCTAACGGTATTTGGAACGATTTCATTCCTACCGTCAACCCTTACTTTGAAGACTTTGACGGCGGTAATGGCTCCCTCAGCGCCTTCGGTCAGAGCAACCCAATTTATCGCCTAGGTGGCGGTGCTGGTATCGGCTTCGATTACGCCTTCGGTGGCAGAGGCTTGCTGGGCGGTGTGTTCGGCCCGACTTCTCTGTCCTTTGGATATTTGGCGTCAAATCCGGCAAGTCCCGCCAAGGGCGCAGGCTTGTTCAACGGCGATTACGCAGCGATGGGGCAGTTGACTTTTACCCCGGGACGCAACTTGCAAGTTGCTCTCACTTACAACCACGGTTACTTTAGCAGAGGTAACTTCGGGTTTGACAACGGTTTGGGGAACGGGCCAGACAAACTTGGCGGTTTTACAGGCACGGGCGTGGCTAATTCCATCAACGGTTTGAGCGAAGGCTTTGACGGCTTCCGCGCTCGCAAAGTTGTCAGCAACTCCTACGGTGCTGAGGCTTCGTTCCGACTCAGCCCGAGATTTATCATTGGGGGCTGGGCTGGTTTAACCAATGCTCGTATTCTCGGCGTCGGCGATGCGAGAATTTGGAACTACGCAGCCACTTTGGCTTTGCCCGATTTAGGGAAAGAAGGCAACTTGCTGGGCTTTGTGGTAGGTCGTGAGCCTTACTTGGATAAACTTGAGGCTCCTGGCAATTTGCGGAACTTCAACAACGATACTTCGTGGCACTTTGAAGGCTTCTACAAGTTCAAGCTCTCGGATAACATTGCCGTGACTCCGGGCGTCATTTGGATTACCAACCCGAATCAAGACCGCAATAATGACGACATCATTATTGGTACTCTGAGAACTACTTTCACGTTCTAAGAGTGCGTTTTAAGAGGCAGGGAGAGTCATATTCTCTCTCTGCTAACAACTCTATAATTTAACATTAGCCCTGCTTGTCGCAGGGCTTTTTTGTGTGGCGGACAAATGCAGCTCATCTTATTTAAAAGTCCTTTTCCCCACCTTCCTCTTCCACCAGCACCCCAAGCCAAAAGCTAAACCAACACCTGCGATCGTAGTAGGTTCCGGCACAGTTTCAGACTCAGACTCGTACTCATAGGCGAGAGTAAGCTTTGAGTCAGTAGTGACAGTGCCCGCGTAAGTGACCGTTGTAGGCGTTCCTAAAACTCTCACAGTACCCATTGCCACAATGCTAGCAGCAATTAAATCCCCAGCACACCCACTAAACATATTTAGGTACTGTGGCGAACTATAACTCCTTGAAACAACACCATTTGCACTCCCACCTCTAGCCCCCGCAGCCCCTGATTCAATACTCATTTCCGGCGGATTTGCAAACAAACTCAAAACCAAATTGGGGTCAGCTTTTAAACTCGGTAAATTCACAGCAATCTGAGCACTCGTTACCGCCGTACCAGTAAAATTGCTAGCAGGAAAAATACTGATATCGCTGTTAACCGTTGATTCAACTTTAACATAAGCACTTAACAGCGTCCCTAACAGCGAATTAAACTTAGGAAATACCCCATTCAGCGTACTATTAACTGGCTGCTGCTTCAAAGAAACCGTATAAGTTTGCGTCAGAACAGCAGCTTGTACAGGTATTGCGATCGAATTGAAAGCAGAAAAACCCAAAGCCCCAGAAACAACCACTACTCCTAATTTTTGATATCCATTCATTACGACACACTCCTAAATAATCACTGAACTTTCTCGCTTATTTGTTTAACTGCCAGACAGCAAGTTAAACTTATAAAAATCGATAAACCTCGGCATATTTTGCACCGCCCAATCAACAACAGCAGACAACAGATAACCTAAAACCCAGACCGTATAAGCTATGCTAAAAGGAGCATAAGCAGCCAAAGTCCAGCAGTCTGAAGGTTCTTCCCAAATCTGTTCTCGTCGCAGCAAACGATCGTAAAATTGAAAAGACCTCGATCGCAAATTGTTAATCCCAGTCAAAGCAACTAGCAAATAATAGCCATCAAACTTATTCAAAGGGTTGAGATTAAAAACTACAGTGACAAGCGTAGCTATCATCAGCAAATAGCTAGCAAAATGCCATCCAGAATTAGGCTTAGACAAAACCCAAACCCAAACCGAAAAAGCCCAGATAGCCACCTGCACCAACACGCCTGCTGCCACTACAAAAACGCGCTGCTTCCGCCTCACTAAACTATACTGATCTGTGGTATCCGTATAGCATCCCGGTATCAAACATAAAAACAGCAGCCCCATTTCTGGGACAACACCACCGTAGTGCTTCAAAGTAAAAGCGTGACCCAATTCGTGCAGACCAACTACTACCATAATCAGTAGCACAAATGTTAACAGAGTTGTAATTTCCCCTGTAGCCCAAACCTGTTGATTGGAAGCAGAAACCTCGTCAGCCAAAGCCAGCCACACAGCCAGAGAAGCACTGATTAAAACACCCAGAAAAAAGGCAAATTGCCAAGTCCAAATCCAGCGGAGTTTACCCGTATGTTTAGTTAGCCAAGCATCGGGATTCAACAAGGGAATTTGCAAAGACAATAATTGCTGAATGTTGAATTTGTTTGGGGGTGGTTTTGGAGGTTGGGTTCCCTCTAACATTCCCGTTTCTGCCAGCATCCGCAGCAAGTATTGCAAATCCTCCAAAGTAATGTCATAGATGTCTGCGATATCGCCGATCGGCTTGAAGCCCAATTCTTCCATTACCTCTTTGTCAGAATTGTCAACTTGCAAGCAAGTAACGCCTTCGGAGTTGCGGAGTATCCAATAGCCGTCTGGGTGCGGTATCCACAGTACCGTTGATTTGAGTTTAGGGCCATAAAGAATCGTTGGAGAATCTTCACTCGGATTTTGAGATATAGATTCCCCCTCTTCCTTAGTTAAGTCGGGACTTACGCACGGGTGGTCAGAAACCGGGTTTTTCACCAAATCTGTGGGCGACACGAAGTATTTTCGCAAAAAACCCGGTTTCTCGGCCCAAATGCGTAAGTCCTATACTCAATTAACTGCCTGGGTTTTCAAGGTCACTACTAAAAACGGGGGCTTCAGTGTATGGTCTGGCATTCAAAAGGCTTTCAAGTCCGCAAAAATAAAGGGGTTGAGAATTCTCCCCCAAAAACTCGTCGCCCACGAAAGACATTCATCCTGGAACGAATTATCACCCCCAGCGCCCTAGTTCCTGGTGGTGTGGATGACCATGACGCGCTGCATCAGATTCTCAACTCTCTAAGTTTTCTAAGTTTTGACCTTTCAGACTGGGCCCAAAAATTTCATCACACCCTAGCCCACGCGACAAATTTACACTTATTTGCAGATAGCGGTGCGGGTACTTGCCCAACTTCCCCCGATGGCGACTTGCCGCCAATTATTGACTTTGACCCCTTGGGCTTGTACTCTCCCCCACAACCGACACCAGGGCCCAACATTCAAGGAGCCTTTGATACCCTGCCGCCCCCAATTATACTGCCCATAGATCCGCCTGGAACCAATAACAAAGTACCTACAGACTTAGGTGGCGCTTACACATTTACAACCAAAACAGCATCAGGTAATAACGAAGCAGGTTCAGCGAATCAATACACCTTCAGCATCGCCAATTCCGAACTCAATTCCACAGATTCAGACACCGTACTCGTTGGAATTTCAGTAGAATCAAAAGACAATCAAAAACTCCCCGAACTACCCGAAATAGATAAACTCACACCAATTTCCATATCAACCAACACAAACAGTAACTACTCCCTATTTGCCATCAAAAAATCAGGCTTAAACCTGCTTAACTTGAACAGCGCATCAAGTAGCGCATACACTCTCAAACTAAACATAGCAGGCGACATCAACAGCGACGGCCGAGTTGATACAACAGACAGACAACTCCTAAATAACGCTCTAGGCAGCACAGCAACAGACCCCAATTATACAATTAACCTCGACCTCAACCGCGATGGAATCATCAACTCAGTAGACCAAACTCTCCTCAACAACAACTTCGGCTTCATCACCAACAAACCACCAGTCACCTCCCCATTCTCAACAAACACCCATGCAGAATTGGAAACAATTATACCCTTAATCGGTAAAGCAACAGACCCCGAAAACGACCCCATCTCCTACAACACACTCAACCCAATTAACGGTACTGTAAAATTCGATCCCATTACCAAAACAGCAACCTTCAAACCCACACCCGGATTCTCAGGCATCGCCAGCTTTGACTTCATAGCCAGCGACGGCTATAACACCGGAATACCAGCAAAAATAACAGTCAACGTCAGCGGAGCCCCGCTACTTTCCTTAGACTTCGCCAATCGCAACCCTCAGCTTTATCCAGGAGACAATACAAAATTGACAGTGCTCGGAGACTTCGCCGACCAAAAAGGTGTAGTGCTGCCAGATTCTTACTTAACATACACTTCGTTAAATCCAGGGGTAGCACCCATTGACGCTTTCGGGAAAGTGACGGGGTTAGCCAACGGAACCTCAATTTTTACAGCATCTCGCAACAACATTCAAGCCGTGACTGCGGCACGAATAGGCGAACTGCCAATTCCTGCCAACGATGACGAATGGAACGCCCTACTAGCAGAAATTTACGGCTTAGATGTTTACCCCAAAGCAGTAACATTAACAACAGGAGTAAAGCGCTCGTTACTGGTAGGAATTCAAGGACTTACCGACTCTCCAGACCTCAAATTCGGCTCTACTGGCACTCGCTACTTCGTCAGTAACCCCAATGTATTGCAAGTAAATTCAGATGGTGTAATTACTGCTGTAGGTGAAGGAATTGCCAGCGTCACCGTCATCGACGGAGCCGCAGAAAAGGTGGTTCCAGTGCGGGTAAAAACGCCTTTAACGGGCCCGGCGATTTTGGGTGTTGATGGCGGAGTCGTGCAAGGCAGCGACGGCTCAATCGTCATGGTAGCTCCTAGTGCCTTAACCAAGGATACAACAGTCAACCTAACACCCCTTAGCAGCGAAGGCTTGCCACTGTCATTCCCCGACAGCATGGAGTTTGCTGGGGGGTTCAATTTAGAATTGGGCAACACCCCTTTGAAGATACCTGTCCAATTGGCAATTCCAGCCCCAGTTGGTGTGCCAATCGGCACCGAAGTTTTATTTATGCGGAAGGGGTCGCTGCCGGCTGGGGCTGATAGCTGGAACGAAACTTGGCTGATACAGGAATCAGGGGTAGTGGGTGCAGACGGCTTCATCCGCACCACTTCGCCACCTTTTCCAGGCGTGACACAAAGCGGTACTTATACAATTGGATTATTGCCCGCAGGAATGCCATCAGTCAGTTCAATTGTTAAGGCAGGCACAAAAGCAAATGCTGGGACAATTAACCTTTCGAGTAATCTCAACTTTGAGAATAGTTATTTAGGAGCAAAAACGGGTGGAATTGGTGCAGTCTCCGCCACAGAGAATCAATTCGAGGCGACAACATCACTATTAGCTTACTTGGCGCAATCTTCAAACAAGCCCCTGGAAATGATCGGAATTCCCAAAGTTGGGGAAACTGTCGTCACTACGGCTCAGGTACAACTCAATACACAAGGAGTGCCTACAGTCTCGGCAGTTCTCTCTGGGCCTGACACTGGGTTAGCAGTCCCCCTCGATCCGCCGTCGCTGGAGTCAGCCGAACTGGAGTTCTCCAACAGCGAACCTGTGGTGTTCTTGACAGGTAGCAATTTCCTCAATGGTCTCAACGGCAATCTGGGTGCTAGTTTCGGGGATTTGAAGGTTGACTTCAAGGTGTCCGGTAAGAGCTACTCAGGCACTGTTGTACCGGGACTCAGTAGTTCCCTGGGAGAAAACCGCTATAAAGTGGCGGTAAAAGCTCCTATCAGCGTACCTCTGGGCGAGTCGGAAATTGTGCTGTCGCGGCAGCAGAAAGAGCGTTTTGGCCCTGGCCCTGTTGATTCTGAGGTGGTTAAACGTTCGAGTTTTGAAGACCTCCAATTAAAGCCTGTATTTTCTGACCTAATACTGGTAGCACAGCGCTCTAGTGACAAAATTCAGGTAATCGACGCTCTCAGTTCAGTTCAGAGTCCGTCGAACCCGCAACAGAAGCCACCCAAGGATTTATCGGTGGGGATACCGGGGACAGCGGTAGGGACAACCTTAGACCGTCCGGGATTGTTAGCTGTGACCAGTAATGCGACTCGCGCCTATGTACCTTTGGAGAGGACGGGGCGGGTGGCGATGGTGGATTTGCTGGCGCGGCGTCCGGTTGATGTTGATGCTTCGACACCGGCTGTCGATGATATTATTTTGCCCAGTGGTGCATCTCCTGGGGCGATATCTATTGACCCTTGGGATAACTATGCTTACGTCGCGGACTCAGGGCGGGGTAGCATTTATGTCCTGGATGTCAATCCTGACTCGCCAAGCTATAACGAAGTTGTTCGGACTATCTCAGTTAATGCTACGTCAGGACTGCGCCAGATTGCGGTTAGCAGTGACGGGCGCAAGCTGTTTGCGACTGCGGCTGATGGTTATATTTACGCTGTGAATATTGACCCAGATGACAAACCGACGGTTCCGAATTCTAATCCCCGGAAGTGGGGGGAGCAAATTGGAAAGGTTTTGACTCCTACGGGGGCTTGGGGGTTGGCTGCAACTCCTGACCCGCTCAAAATGGTTTTTACTAATGGTAACCCGAACACAGACGGAAGCGGTTTTGGGGTGCTGACTGTGAAGGATGACCCTCTGAATTTGACTCCTACAACTGTCTACACGAATTTAACGCTGACTGATAATAGAAATGTGTTTGAGGTGAATGAGGGAGTGGCTGTCACGGTGACGGCTGATGGAAAGTATGCGTTTGTGGCGGGTCGTAACAGTAAAAAAATCATTGAAGTTGATGCCAATCCGCTGGCGGGGGGGAATATTGGGATTATTAAAGATCCGTTGGGGCCTAATCCGCAATTAGTTGCTGCTACTGAACCGGTGCCGGGAAGTTTAACTAATAATGTGGCTCTTTCTAGTGATGGGAAGTATCTGATTGGTTCTTATCCTACTCTTAGTGGTGGTGGAAGTGCTTATGTCTTTGATGTGGAGGAAATTATTAAGACTGTTGAAAATCCTGCTTATGCTTTGACAACGCGGGCTGTTGAGAAGTTTAATCCGAATATCATACCAAAAGGTGCTATTCCGGCTGTGATTGCGATCGGTGGTAATCCTTTGGGGTTGATTGCTGCTGCTCCCGATGATCCATGCTTAACACTCATAGAGAAAATTATAGCTCTTGGTAAAGAGTTGAAAAAACGCTTCGACGATCTGCGCTTAGACGATCAGGATCTTTTTAATCGGCGTTATGAAATTACCGATCCTCCAGTCCCGCGAATTCCTCCCTTATCAGGTCGCCGGACTACAGTGACTGGCGACCCGGGTTCTTGGAAGGGACATATAAAGAAGTACAATGAAGTGAAAGATGATTTAAAAAAATTGCTCAAGGAACGTGAAGAAATGGACAATTGTGATGATTATGATCCGGATGGATACGGCGGGTCTACAATGCAGGATGCCTATGACCAAGCTGTGGAGTATAGTCAAAAACAACCTCCAAAAGAGCCAGATATCAGAAACCGAAGTAGCTTATTGGCACGGGCAAATGAGCTTGGCGCACAGGTAAGAGACGGTGCTTTATGGGTAGGAGCGGGGGTAGCAGGAGCTGTTCTGATCGCATTAGAAATAATTGCAAGGCTTCTGGGGTTAGAGTTACGTTTTAGGCCTTGATAGACACGATCATTTATGACAAAACAAAACTGTTTGGAACTTGATTTTTCTTGGAAAGATGGGGAAAGCTCGGAGTATTTGGAAGCTTTCCTACCGCTGTTAGGATTGCCAAATGCTCTATTAGAGCAACCATCTATCTGGGAGTCAATTTATACCCAGGCTTTTATTGAGCATGAGACTCGCTATCGGATGAGAGATTGGACAGGTACACATGGTGAGCGAGGCGAGCTTGTACGGCAGGTAATTGTGAAGGCGTTGCCCCTGCTAGCACAGCAGATGGGACGGAATGTGGCAATTGATTTAGAGAAATGGGTCAGGTTTCACTTCTTCTGTCTTGAAGCCAAAAGAGCGATGAGAGAGTGGGAAAGAACTCTTCGGATTGCCTATTTTTCGCCAAATTCCCGTAAGTATCAGAGAAAAATTCCTCCACCCGCCGTCTTAGTGCCGATATTGCCTCTTATTGAGGAATTGGTGGATTTCGATCGCAGAACCGAGATCAATCATGCTTTGGAGCGTGTTGCCCCACCACCTCCATACGAGCAGATTCCCGAAGAATATATGGAACATTGTTATGAAATGACCATGATTTCGGTGGTACTCGATCAAGCGCTGACTTTGAAAGCTTTGCAAACAATTGCATCTAGACTCAATGACACGGAACGTTCAGAAGTGGTAACGTGGGCGCAGGCTCAAGCTCTGATTATGTATAGAGATGGTAAGCCAGAGAATCTGTGTGGAGATAAGTATTTGCAAGTTGAACTTCC
>NZ_JAEQCX010000153.1:0-14530 GCF_020738035.1 Microcoleus sp. PH2017_28_MFU_U_A | reverse complement strand
TTATTCCTGTAGTTTTAGGACTGTGGACTAAAATTACTAACGTAGATGTCTAACATTGACTACTTTTGGGTAGCTTTGTCCATGTTTTTACGAGCGGTTCTCCCATCTTTGCGATCGCCCCACCAGAGAATTTTGTCTCTCAAACCCGGTTTCTGTCTCCAAGACACTCTAAGTTTATCAAGACTATTTGGGCGATCGCCTCAACCTGAGTGCTGATTTTGAGCAGATATCTAGAATCTCCGTGAATAAGCTACTTTGCACAGGTACGTAGTTGCGCTTCAGCGCTCTTTCATATAAACAGCGCCGAAGTGTAACAACGTACTTAACAATTAGTCCGCATATTATGCGTTGTATAAGTTCTGTTGCACTTAAATTTAAGCTTGATGGCGCGCTATGAATTCTCGCTCAAAATAATTTAAGTCAGCAGTTGCTGACATATTAAATCCGCGACAGATTAGTTCTGGAAATACACCGGAATACAGAGAGACTTTAGGCTAGCAACGCCATAGCTGAAAAACTGTGGCTAAAATAGCAAAACCCGCCGGGGCGGGTAGTTTTGTTAAGCTATAAAATTTTTCCCACTAATCTGATTTGTCGGCTAAGCTCAGCACGCTGAGGCTTAGCGCTTGCCTTTGGGGAACTGTTCGATGCCAGCCCAGCCGTAAAAAACCAGCTCGTCGTTTTGAACTCGACAGCGGTCTACTCGCAGTTGAGTGCCCTCTAAAGCAAATTTGTCTAAGTCTAGCAAGTTATTTACGTGGGCAATTATAGCTTGAGCCAAGTCTACTGCTTGCCCGTCACCGCCGTAAGTAACGCTGACAAATTGGATTTTGCGCCGGTCTTCTACTTGCAATTGAGCTGTAATATCTATTTTGACTGGTTCGCTGTCCTGGCCGATCGTAATCTCGGACTGAAGCCGAATTGATTTGTCTGTTCCGAAGCTGACTTCAGTGTTTTGAAAGTACAGAGATTGCTCTTGGTATTTCAGCTTTTGGAGTTTTTCAACTACAAAAGGTGTATTGAATGAGGTGGTTAAATCCGATCGGCTTAAGACTACTCGCATATTTGCCTGGGTAGGCTGCCGCAATTTGACTTGACCTGCAAAAATCGCCCCAAAATCAATGGAGAGTGCTTGCAAGTAGAGTTCCATCACTTCTATACGCAGGCCGTTATACATCAACATACCTTTGCCAACGAAGTCGAAACCGTCGATGCTTCCCTGCAAGAGTTTGGCTACAGGTTCGACTCGGATGTTGGCTTCTGCCTTTTCAGAACGTTTGAATAAGGCTGCGATCGCAGCTCCTGCTACTTTGCTGACAAGGCGATCGCCACTTTGACCTTGAAAGGATGTACCGCTAAACAAAGCTGCTACCATTTATTCGTTTGCTGATCTACAGTCGCTATTATAGCCTCTCATTAAGAAATGTTAAAATAGCTTGTGCTTATTCACTTTATAAGCAGAAGTTGTTTTTTGTCTGCCTTGAAAGTAACATTTTGGAAATTTAAGGACTCAGGGGCGTGCCTTGGAGACAAGCGCGATCGAGCAAAGCTCCATCCCAGACGGTATGTTCGATCGCAGCACAGAGCAAATTAGCCCCCGTCAGGTTAGCACCGCGCAGTACGGCTCCATTCAGGATAGCTTCTTCTAAATCAGCTCCCGACAAGTCTGCGCCGGACAAATTGGCATTGCTCAAATCTGCCTGCTGCAAGATGGCGCGAGCCAAATTAGCACCCCGCAAATCGGCTCCCCGCAAATCGACACCGCTCAAGTCCAAATTGCCGATCGAGGCCGCCGTCAAAAAAGCACCCCCAAAACTTGCATCGCGGACTAAAGCATTAGCAAAAGAAGCACCGCGCAAGTCAGCATTCCGAAAATCAGCCCCGCGCAAGTCAGCACCGCTCAAGTCTGCGCCGCGGAGGTTTGCTCGCAGCACCGCCCGCTGCAAGTTAGCACCGGTGAGATTAGCTCCTGTTAAGTTGGCTTGAGATAAGTCGGCACCTGCGAGATCGGCTCCCGCTAAGTTTGCGCCGGCTAAATCTATGCCGGCCAATATATGAATTTTGCCTTGGCGTATGGCTTCGAGGTCATGAGTCATTAGTTTTTAGTCATAAGTCATAAGTCAGTTGGCAGTTGGCAGTTGGCAGTTGTCAGTTGGCAGTTGTCAATTACTAGGGTACACACCGTAAACAGAAAATTAGGTTGCGGAATTCGTACTAAATCCGTAGTCCTGACGCACCATACAATAACTGTCCACTGTCCACTGTCAACTGTCCACTGAATTACCCAACTTATTTTACAATGCCGGAGTTGCCGCGATCGTGCGATCGCCCAAATCCTCCAACCAGATATTAGGCAGTTGGCTGGGGCGGGTGGGTAACTCCATCAAACCCATATCTGCGAGTCTGACGACATTCCCGAGAGTTTCCACCAAAGCCGGATCGAAGCGAGTACCCGACAGTTCGCGGCACTTTTCTAAGGCTGCTGTCAAACTCAAAGCAGGACGATCGCCCCGCGGTTGAGTCAAGTCTTGGAAACAAGCGACCAAACCCAAAATCCGCGAAGCAACGGGTATCCCTTCACCTCGCAAACCCTCGGGCCTGCCGCTGCCGTCCCAATTTTCGAGTTTGTGCTTGACAATTTCGGCGACTGGTGCTAATTCCGGCATTGCTTGGAGGAGTTGGGAACCGATGAAACTGCGATCGCGCCAAAATGATAGAGTTCCTTGGTCGAATTTATCGGAAGTGCGATCGAACACCTCATTCGGCGCCGAAACCAAGCCGACTCGAAACAGCAATCCCGCCAGCCGCAGCCTTCGCAGTTGCAAAGCCGGCAAATCCAACAATTGACCCAAAGTTTCCGACAAAGCCGCCACCTGCAAAGAAGCTGTGGGATTTGAGGTGTCGCGTTCGTCTACGCGCTGGGCCATCCGCAGAAAAGCTTGCAGTTTGTTGGCGTTCAAATTGCGGCTGACGCGCAAAGCTTGACCTTCCAATTCCCACAAATCGCGAGTTTGGCGGTTAATTGCCACCATTTGCTGCTGAGAACTTTGCAGGTAAGTAACGATGCGGGATACTACGCCACTAATGTCTGCCAAGGGCGGGCCTTTGGTAGCAAGAATTTCGTGATGAATTTCTAGCAAACTGTCGGCTAGGGAGGGATTATAATGTCGTGTTTGTTCTATAAAAATTTCTGCTGACGCCGACACCAACGACTGGTCAAACGACCACAAACCGTAGAATTTTCGCTCTGTATCGACTTCTGGCTTGCCCTCTGGCAAGTATTCCTGGGCCGTAAGTTCGCGACAAAGCACCATTGCTTTGTATGTGGGGGCCAGGATGATTAAATTCCATTCTTGGATAATGGGGTCGATCTCATCAAGTTCTATTAAAGATACATTTTCTAATTGACCGGTTTTGTGGGTAGCGAAACCGCTGTCGGCTACTGCACCGATGACAACTTGTCGAGAAGCCTTAGCAATATCGAAGTAGCGATCGGCTTCTTGCAAATACCATTTTCCCTGCTGAAACGTCACCAAAACCAGCGGTTTGAGTGCGAGATCGTCCCCGCTGCTGGTTTGCAAGATGTGGTCTTCTAGGGCGTGACACAGGGCTACTAGGGTGTTTTTGAAGTATACCCCGTAGCTAGAAGGCAGTTTTCCGTCGGGAAGTGTAGCTTGTAGTCTGGCGAGAGTTGATTCTGGATTCATAAAAATTAATACGGGATGCGGGAAACTCAACGGCTTTAGCCTTGAGAGGGAAGCGACGCGGGGGACTTCAGTCCCCGTCAATCCTAATATGCGTAACTGTAGCCATCTTTTTTGTGAACTATTTTGCAGTATTTATGGCTAATTCCTTGCACCAATTCTGATGCTGAGATGTTGAACGAACCTGTCGTTCTAACTGCAACCCGACCAACATATTCACCTATTTTCTTGCCACTGATGACGATTGCTTTTACGATGTCACCAGTTTGAAAGCCTTTAACAAACTTGTTTCGAGGAACGTACCGAGATGGAAAGCCAAATTTGTCTGTGCGACACATTTGACGGGTTCCGTGTCCAGTTGCCTTGATTAGCAGTGGCTTATTTGTTAATAATTCTAGCGCTTCAACTTGACCGACACAAGCAGCATCAAGCCAATGAGTTTTAGGTAGTTGCAGCCGACTACGATTGAACTTGGTCAGTCCACCTGAGCCAGTTAAAACAGGCAACCCCGTTTCTTTTAAGCGACCAAATAACGTCCATCGAGTCGAATTTACCGCAGCAGCATCCTTTAGGGGGCGCTTGGATTGTGTAAGAATTCGACTCAGAATGTCAGGTTTCTTTGCTAAGAATTGTTCAATGTTCTGAGTACCTTTCTTCTGGTTGCATTTCTGACAAGCAAGGCAAAGATTAGAAATTCGATTGCTTCCGCCTTGAGATTTGGGATGAATATGCTCAACTTGCAATGGTACATTTTCGGCGTCGCAGTAAGCACATTTTCGGTTCCATTTGTTAAGCAAATATTGCCTAACTTCGTAACCCTGTAGTTCGCCTTGGTGGTATTCAATAGCTGAAATTTCAGGATTTTCTAATTGTTGCAAGTCAAATCTGACCAGCTCTTGAACAATTAAACCGATAGGTGCAAGCCTGCGTAATTTTTCAACCCAAGTCAGGGTGGTTTCTACCCGGTGCTGCAAGGATGGTGCCAACCAACCTTTTTTGCGGGTACGGTTTAAAAACCTTGCTTGGCGGTAACGAGTATGACGGTTTCGCCTTCCTCGACGCAGTGAACGACGGGACTCAAGACTTGCTTTGATAGTTTGACCGCGATGAGTTAATTCAGCACCAAAAATTACTTTTTCACCTTGCAATAATGCAATGCCTGTAGTTTTGGAACCTGGATCTAATTTGAGAGTAATTGATTCAATGGTTGCTGTTACTGCCTTTTTGAGGATAATGGTACACGGGAATCTTCTGAAGATAGCCGCTTTACCAGCCGTCAGCAACTTACGAGCCATTGACGACTTGCAAGGTGTGAGTGGTTTTTTGTTTGTGTCAACTACGAAAATAAAATTGGACATTGTTGTGTCCCTCCACTTGCGTGTAATGTTCGCTTCGACCTGGTTATAAAGGCTTGTTAAGTTTGCAGCACTAACGAGAGTGACTTTAAGTTTGTTTGACTGCAAACGATAGAGCGGAAAACTAGCGTCGCATTCTCCGGTATCATGACCTAAATAACGTCTCCTTGTAACAGGGGTCTGGTCAGCACAGCTTGCAATTTCTTACAAGCTCAGTCTCTTTAGAGCTGAGTTACTGACTGCAAAAGGCGGTGCCGGCTCTTAACATATTGTAACGTGCGATCGACCTTCTCGAAAATACTTTTGACAAAAATCCGATTTTTTGATGACTTCCGGCTCCACAACCTACAAAAACGGCGATGTGATGGCGATCGATCCGGCTCTTTCAATTTATATCGAACTCAACCGCACCGACAGCGATTTCTTGCTCTTCAAAAAAAACGACCTTGCTTATATTAGGGTATGAAAATGAATCACTTGAAAATTCAGCTATATTGACTGACTGGCTTGTTTCATTTTTTCACATTGAGTCTTTCATGCCGTTGCAGCAGCAACGCCGCATTCGCTAATATAAACTTTTTTGCTTGTGGTTGTTCTACCAGACAGGATATCAGAATATTTATTAATATGTTCTTCATTACAATATAAATACAGGACTTGTGCGAAAAATGGAAAACCCAGCCCTTAAAATTGCAGCGTTCTGGGTGCAACGACAAAGTTTTCTCATTAATTCACAAGTCCTATCTCAGTTTTTCTTCGTCTCAATAAACTTTTTATTATTTACCTTTGGACTCAGAAACATCTGCAATCAAATCATCTTTATCAACTTTTGGAACAAAATCAGGCCGTTCTTTGGATTCCCAACCCGGGGGGCGCTTGGAATTATACCACGCAATGGAGCCGATACTAACCGCAGCGACAAATCCAACACCAAGAACTGCGATCGGAATCATTAGGTTGTTCTCTACCATTTGGTTCAAATCCTTATTTACTGTACTTCTCTAGTATTTTATGTGCTATTGGCGATCGTGCAATATATCCGAAGACTGAAAATTTGAGCGAATTGCAGCCATAATACTTAGAGATTGAAATTAAAAATCCCCTTTATGCCGCTGTTGTCGATCGCACTTCTGTTAGCCGCCAGTTTTGCTCTGGGTGCTTTGCCGCTTACTCGCTGGGCGGTGCGGCTGCTGGGCGGTAAAGATTTGAGGCGGTTGGGCACGGGGAATGTGGGCGTGTCGGCTGCTTTTATTCACGGGGGGAAGTTGGCGGGAATTGCTGCGGTGTTGGCGGAAATTGCCAGGGGTATTCTGCCGGTTTTGGCGGGGAGATTTTGGTTTCCTGATTCACCTGCGATCGCGATCGCCCTGTTAATTCCTCTGGTTGCGGCCAGATATGCGATCGCCCGAGGTGGAGGCGTGACTAACGCGGTTTGGGGTCTTTTGGTATTTTCGCCGCCGGTGGCTGTCTCTTCTGGCATTTGGGGGCTACTGGTGTGGGGTTTGGCACGGCGGTTGTGGCAAAAGGGCGATCGGGCGAGACTCTTTGCTTCCCGCTGCGGCTGTCTGTGCACGCCTATCTGGGTTTGGGTGTGGCATCAATCTTTGCCGGAATTCTTAGCAGCAGCAGGATTGGGAGTTTTATTAGCTGCAATTAATCTCAGTCAGGGTGATGATATGGCTTTATCTAAATCGGAACAATTGTTTTCTCTCGATGACTCGTTGGATGCTAAAATTTGCGGCGATAAAGCTGCGAGATTGTCTCAACTAAAACGCGCTAATTTTAATGTTCCTTCTGGCTGGATATTATTGAATGAATCGGGCATCGGGCATCGGGCATCGGGCATCGGGCATCGGGCATCGAGCATCGGGCATTCAGAAAACAGTGAAAATTTGTCAATCCCTAATTCTTTAATCGAAAATCTAAAATCGCAAATCGCAAATCGCATGATTGTGCGCTCTTCGGCGGCGGGAGAAGATGGCGATATTAGTTCGGCGGCTGGGCAATATGAAACTATCGGGCCTGTTTCCACTGAAGCAGAATTAATCGCTGGCATTCACCGCTGCCGTCAGTCTTATTGGACTTCCGAAGCTGTGGCTTACCGCCAGCAGCGACAACTCCCGGATACTCAAATGGCTGTTTTGATTCAGCCTTATATTGAGGGAAAAATTGCGGGAGTTATGTTCAGCCGCAATCCTTTAGATGGCGGTTCCCAGATAATTATTGAAGCTTTGCCGGGAGGTGCTGAATCTGTTGTCGGCGGACAAGTTACTCCGTTACATTTGGAAGTTGATTTTACCCAGCCTGAAATTTTACAACAAACTTTAAACGAACTCGAAATTAATTCAATTGTTAACCCAAAACTTCTAGCTGAATTAGTCAAACAAGCGCAAGCTATCGAAGCTTTTTTTCACGGAATCCCGCAGGATATTGAGTGGAGTTGGGACGGGGAAAAAGTTTGGATTTTGCAAAGCCGCCCGATTACTAATTTGCAGCCGTTTTGGACTCGAACTATTGCCGCAGAAGTGATTCCTGGTGCAATTCGCCCGCTAACTTGGTCGATTAATCGGCCGCTGACTTGTGGGGTTTGGGGAGAGATTTTTCGGGTGGTTTTGGCCGATCGCGCTGCTAATCTAAATTTCAAGGAAACGGCGACTTTGCTGGGTTCCCACGCCTATTTTAACGCGACTTTGTTGGGCGAAATCTTTCGGATGATGGGATTGCCGGAGCAGGGTTTGGAGTTTTTGCTCAGGGGGCAGAAGATGGGTAAGCCGCCTTTGGGGAAGATTTTGCCCTCTTTACCCGGTTTGTGGCGTCTGGTGCAGCGGGAGCGGGCGCTGAATGCAGATTTTGCGGGCGATCGCACTTCTATTTTTTTACCAGCAATCGAAAGTCTGGAGAAGTCAGAGAAGGAAGAAGGAAGAAGGAAGAGGGAAGAAGGAAGAGGGAAGAATGAAGAAGGAATATTAATTCCCAATGCCCAATTCCCAATTCCCAATGCCCAATTCCCAATGCCCAATGCCCCATGCCCCATGCCCCATGCCCAATTCCCCATGCCCAATTACCAAGATTTAAGTGAGTTGTTGGATAAATCTGAGCAAATTCAGAAGTGGCTGAAGCCGATTACTTACTACAATATCTTGGGGCCGATCGGGCTGGCAATTCGCAAAGCAATTTTTCGCGTTGATGATGATTGGCTTGTTAATGATACTGCTCCTGAAATCGCTTCGGTGCGAGCTTTGCAAGAGTTGGCTGAGAAATTGCGAGAAGTTGCTATTTACCAGTCAGGCGAGAATGTTTCAGCCGCACAATTAGCACAGATATTTACTGAAAGTCTGGCTTTGCAAGCAGACTTTGAACAGTGGCTGGATATTTACGGATATTTGAGCGAAGTGGGAACGGATATCGCTGTTCCTACTTGGCGAGAACAGTCTGAAACTTACCGCAAATTGCTGATAACTTTGGCTCAAAAACCTACTGTTGCTAATTCAGCAGCAACTGGAAAATTAAGCTTGACTTTTGCTCAGAAGTGGCGCTTAAATAAATGTCAGGAACGAGCTATAGTTAAAAGCCAAATTAGTGAAATTTACGCGCGATTGTTGGCTCATCTCCGCTGGACTTTTTTGGCAATTGAAGCTTGCGGATTGGAAATGCAGGTGTTTCAGGAACCAGGAGATATTTTTTATCTGGAATTTGCGGAGATTCAGCAGTGGATTCGCAGCGGTGCGAGTGTTTCTTTTCAGGAGACGATTAGCCTGAGGCGCGATCGCCTGTTAGCCGATCGCGATCGCCCGATTCCCCCTGTAGTCTACGGCAATCTGCTGCCGAATTCTCAGAAAAGGTCGATCGACTCCTCAACATCTGCAACTGGTATCATGCAGGGAATCCCGGCAAGTATCGGCTGCGTCGAAGGTTTTGTGAAGATTTGCCGGAGTGTCACTACAGAATTAGGCGAAAATGCGATCGCCGTAGTGCCTTACACCGATGCCGGTTGGGCGCCGCTGCTGTTAGGAGCAAAGGCAATTGTAGCCGAAGTTGGCGGCCAGTTGTCTCACGGAGCAATTATCGCCCGCGAGTACAAAATTCCCGCAGTCATGAATATTGCTGAAGCTACAACTCGCCTGCGAGACGGTCAAAAAGTGCGAGTAGATGGATATCTCGGCACTGTGGAACTGCTGGAATAGTCAGGACTAAGGATGGCGAATTAAATAATTTACACAAGGGGTGTATCTCAGTTTTGCATTTACAGTGCTGTCCCCGCACAGCAAAGCTTGTACAAGCTTTGCTGTGCGGGGACGCTCGCACTACAATAAACAATGCTTCTTGCAAAACTGAGATGCACCCTTACACAAGCTTGTGGGATGGGCGTCCCGCCCGTCCTTTATAGACGGGCGGGACGCCCATCCCACAATAATTAAAATTGTAAGTTATTTAATTCTCATTCCTAAGACCAAAAAATAGCTTGACGCACTACTGATAGCGGTAAGGTACGCAGTGATTTTTTCATACATTTGCAAAATCAGAGATGCACCCAATTCAGAAAATCGAAAATGGAAAATTTTCCATTTTCCATCAACTCGCCACTTTCCTAAACTAAGAAATTCTGGACAACATAGTTCCCCACATTTCTACCCGCGCTCAAACCGTCTACGTTAGCACTCATGAAATGGATGCCTCCGTAAATGCGACTCATCCCCGATTCGTCGGCCGCTTGGGCAAAGTTGTCAAAGGTTCGCAGACTGTTGACAGACTTGTCTCCCTTATCTGCAAAGCCAAAATCCGAACCAAATACAGAGTTCAAAACTGGTTCCGCTGCACCGCTAAAGGTACTGTGGCCCGATGTGTACTCAGGAAAGGGCGGAGTTATCAGCAGCGGTGTCCACAGAGGATCGGCTGTTGTGTTGGGATTGTTGTCTGTGTCAGCTTGGCGAATAGCTGTCACGGGCCGCCAGAAATCGTACTTATATTTAGCATCCCACGAGTTAATAGCTGCATCGGCCTGGGCAATATTTAGCAGGGCGAACAAGCGGGCGCTATCTTCCAACGATGTACCGCTGAGGGCCGATGCTTCTGAGGCGATTTGGTTCCAGTGGCCGGGGGGAGTAAAAGTACCTCCGCCGTTGGCCCAGAATTTGGCGATCGCAGTTTGATCGGGCGTGCGCGTCAGACTGTCAATTTTGCCGATTTCTTTAGTCTCGTTCAACTCCTCTGCGTACTTGGCGCTATCGAGGGCGGGCGGGCCTGACGGACGAAACTGCGAACCGCTAGTCATCGCAAAGGGAGTCACATCCGGCCACTGGGGCAGCAATGATGCGGCCAGGCCCGGAGGAGTCGGCTGCCAATTGCCTGCGTCAGTTTTCGGTGTGTAGGGTACTACTTTGTTAGCGCCGTCTGTACTGCGCCAACTGATAATTTTCTCAGCAACCTGTTGTCCGATCGCGATTCCGTCTTGTTTCGATTTCCCATCGGGAATTTTTGCTAAAGACGATGCGTATGCTGCATCAAATTTGATGCTTTGTGCAGGGTACAGGCTAAGCAGAGTGCGGTAGGTAGCCGCCGCAGCCGCAGCTTCTTCTGATGCCCCCGCTGGTGCATCTATGTTGACGCGGTAAGGGCTGTATTTTTTGGTAATCGAGTTAACAGCGTCGTAAATGGCCGCGTGAACCATTGCCATGTTGCGGGAGGCTACCGGAGGCGGGGTGCCGGCTGTCCGGATGGCGTCTAGCATCATTCCGTTCGACTCTCTGATGCAGTTTCCCGAAAGGTGAGTTGCGAAGTTGTCGGGGGTGACGGTGCTGCTATTGACTCCCTGCAATACTGCTAAATATTCACCTGTGAGTTTGTCTTGAATTACCGTGCTGTTGCTGTTAGCGTCTGTGCCTTGTTGGATGTTTAAGTCGTTAAATGTGAGACCATTGAGCAACCGAATTTTGTCCTTGCCCTTCTCGAAGTCAGTGATGTAGTCTGCTGTGGCTACCGTTGGGCCGCCGTTGCTTTTGCCGATCGCAAATATGTCATTGCCTTCACCACCGCTGATGGTATCGCTACCTACGCACCCGTAGAGAGTGTCGTTGCCTGAGTCGCCAAATATCAGGTCGTTGCCTTTGCCGCCCCAGATCATATCGTCGTCTAGGCCGCCAGCAATTGTATCGTTACCAGAGTCGCCACAAATTTTGTCTTTACCTCGATCGCCTAGGAGCAAGTCGTCTCCGCTCTTGGCATAAATTATATCGTTACCATCCAAGCCGTTAAGTGTGTCTGGGCCTGAAGTTCCTTCGAGAAAGTCGAATTTAGGACTGCTGGTAAGAGATGCCATTGTTTTTATTTAATAATTTTCATCAAATAGCCAACCTTCATAGCCATCGATCGATGCTATGAGTGTTTGCTCGTAGTTTAGATTATTAGGCCTTTTCTTAAGTAAGTAAATCCCCTGAGTGAAACTTCATTGAATCTTTAATGTTTCACTCATTTTGATAAAGTTTCCGATTAATTTTTTATTTAAACTACATTGTTTTTGCTAAAACTTTACCATCCGACTGGTTTTATTAATTTTTCAACATATATACACCGTGGTTAGCATCAACGAGTAACATTATGTATATACTTGCCTAGGTATATACTTAAGTATGCTATATATGTAATTATTTGTTAAGCACTTCTCAAGGCTGCGATCGGGTCGAGTTTGGCCGCCTGACGCGCCGGGATCACGCCGAAGAAGAGACCGACGCCACCGGACACGCTAACAGCAAGGGCGATCGCCACAGGCGAAATACCAGCTTGCAGAGGCGTAAAATTACCTACAAGCAAGATACCTCCAACTCCTACGCAAGTCCCAACGATGCCTCCAGCGGCAGATAAAATTACAGCTTCGATAATGAATTGAAACAAGATATCGTGTTGGGAAGCCCCGATCGCCTTTCTGAGCCCAATTTCCTGAGTGCGCTCGCTGACGGAAACCAGCATAATGTTCATAATCCCAATGCCGCCGACTAACAAAGAAATGCTGGCCACAGCAGTTAACATAAGTGTCAGCGCCCCGGAAATCGAGCCCATTGTCGCCATTAAATCTTTCTGATTTCGGACAGTAAAGTCATCTTCTGTGGTAATCTTGTGCCGCAATCTCAGCAAGTTTTCCACCTGAAATTGAGCAGCATCCATTTTCGACTCATCTTGAATCGAAATAAACAGCGAAGTGACAGCTAAACCGTAGGGAGACTTGCGCCCGACAATGCGGTTGGCCATTGTGGCGATCGGCACAACGGCTGAGTTATCATAATTCGTACCAAAAGATGTCCCTTTCTCCGCAAATACTCCAATTACTTTCATGCTGACATTTTTGACTCGCACTTGTTCGCCGAGGGGATTGGTATTAGCAAACAGTTTTTCGGCCAATTCTGAACCAAGAATCACAACTTGATTGTTTTGCCTAACATCGAGTTCCGTCAAAAATCGTCCTTTAGCCATTTCAAAGTTTCTGACAGTCAGAAATTCGGGAATTGTGCCAAAAATCAGAGACGAGACATTTTTGTTACCGTAGCGAACGAGTTCTGAACTGTTGAGTTCGGCAGATACACCTTGCACCGACGGGACTTGAGATGCGATCGCCTTACCATCTTCTACTATCAGTGTTTGAGGTGCATTTCTAATCGAACTTCGGCTAGCATTAGGCACTCCAGCTCTCACAATCAACACATTTGTACCGAGAGATTTAACTTGTCCGCCCACAAAATTTTGAGCCCCCTCTCCAATCCCAATCATCGCAATTACCGAAGCATTTCCGACAATCATCCCAATCATCGTCAAGATTGGTAATTGGTAATTGGTAATTGGTAATTGGTAATTGGTAATTGGTAATTGGTAATTGGTAATTGGTAATTGGTAATTGGTAATTGGTAATTGGTAACTGCCAACTGCCAACTGTCAACTGTCAACTGTCAACTGTCAACTGTCAACTGCCAACTGCCAACTGTCAACTGTCAACTGTCAACTGTCAACTGTCAACTGCCAACTACCAACTGTCAACTGTCAACTGTCAACTGTCAACTGATTAAGCACTTCTGAGTGCCACAATCGGGTCTAACTTAGCAGCTTGTTTTGCCGGTACGATGCCAAAAAATAAGCCTATGCTACCAGAAACACCAACCGCAAGGGCGATCGCCACTGGAGAAACACTAGCTTGCAGAGGACTAAAAGCAGACACCAAAAACACACCACCGATACCGAATCCAGTACCGATAGCACCACCAGCAGCCGACAAAATCACAGCCTCAATCATAAACTGAATCAGAATATCCTGAGGAGAAGCACCGATCGCCTTTCGCAGTCCAATTTCCTTAGTACGTTCAGTCACAGAAACCAGCATAATGTTCATAATCCCGATACCGCCCACAAACAGCGAAATTGCCGCCACAAAAGCCAACATCAGAGTCAAAGCACCAGTAATGCTGCCCAAAGTCTTCATTAAATCCTTCTGATTTCGGACAGTAAAATCATCTTCCTTAGTAATATTGTGACGCAAGCGCAGCAGATTTTCAATTTGAAATTGCGCCGCACTCATTAACTTTTCATCCTTCACAGAAACCGAAATAAATGTTACCTTAGTACCGTAGGGAGACGAGCGACCGACAATGCGGTTAGCCATCGTTGTCAGCGGCAAATAAACATTCATATCTTGATTGTCACCAAAACTCGATCCCTTAGCCTGCATCACGCCAATCACTTGAAAAGTTGCATTTTTGATGCGAACATATTGACCGACAGGCTGAGTATTGCCAAACAATTGTTCAGCAGCTTCTGAACCTAAAGCAACTACATTTTCTTGTCTTTCTAAATCTAGCTTGTTTAAAAAACGACCTTGAGCAACATCAAAGCTTCTCACCGGCAGAAACTCAGGAGTAGTTCCGACAATCGAAGACGAAACGTTTTTATTGCGGTAAGTAACGATTTGACTGTCATTGAGAGTTGGTGCAACTGCTTCGACAGAAGGAACTTGAGAGGCGATCGCCTCTGCATCATCCAAAACCAAAGTCTGAGGAGGAATCACCGGGCGACTTTGGGCATCAGGACTTCCGGGAATGATAAACAGCAAATTTGAACCCAGAGAGTTAACCTGTCCCGCAATATAGGTTTGAGCTCCTTCGCCAATACCAATCATCGAAATTACGGAAGCATTACCGATGATAATTCCTAACATCGTCAAGCTGCTGCGTAACTTGTTTGCCGTCAAAGTTGTGACAGCCATTTTGACGCTTTCAATAATATCCATGAGTCTATTGTTAGATTGTAGATTTTGGATTTTGATTGTTTGGGTAATTGGGAATCAGTAATTTAAATCCGTTACATTCCAGGACTTACGCAACTGACACAAAATACAAGTTAACTCTTAGGTATGTAGTTGCGCTTCAGCGCTCTTTGCTTATATCTATGAAAGAGCGCTCAAGGGGAACAACGTACCTTTATTTAAAAAAAAGT
>NZ_JAEQCX010000019.1:0-1103 GCF_020738035.1 Microcoleus sp. PH2017_28_MFU_U_A | reverse complement strand
CTACTTTAGGAGCCTACTTTAATACAACAACAAAAAACCCTCGCTTACCAGGCAAGGGTTAAAACCAAGGAAAAATGATACAGATAGTCCGAAGAGAGAAGTGTTGTATATATTTATACTACACTACCTGGACTAGAACCGATAAAAACTACGGCTATTGCGGTTGAGTAAATAATCAACGTATAAAATATTACCGTCTACGCCCCTTCAGCTTTTTTATCAAGGGCTGCATAAATTCCTTCATATCCCCCTTTGGCGCTAAGCCCAAGTTTTCCCGTTGGAGCATCATATCTAGTTCGCTAGTCCGTACCAATTCTTCTATTTTGGATGCTAGGGCATTTTTAATAGTTCCCTTAGCGCTACCCTTCTCTTTCTTGCCACCGGGGGATTTACCTCCTGGTTTCGGTTTGCTGCTAGATGGTTTCTTGGTAGCCATGATGTAGTACCTATAATTTGCTTAATGCCGCTGCGATCGAAATGGATTCGGGGCGGAACACCCATTTTACAATAGGAATCTTACTAGGTTGCAGCATCGTCCCCAAAACTTTCTCTACCTCATTATCAGTTTTCGGCTTGCTGATATCAATTTGTTTGGGTTGTTTTTTGCCAAAACCTTTATGAGCTTCATGAATCGTAAAACAGACAGGTAATTCCTCTGTGTCTAAGTCAGGTGTCATGCCGATAGCTTCGCTCAAAAAATCTACCTTACGACTAAGTTTTGCAATTGCTGACATCATTTGAACTTGCTGCATAATTGATGAAATTTCGTACTTCTGGGTGGTATCTCCGTTCGACATCGACTCTGCCACCATTTCGTAAACGCCAGACGCCCAAGCAGTAGCATTAACATTTTTCCATTCACTCCCCAATGGCTTGCTGACAGGATTGATTATCAAGCCATTAGCGAGCATTCTGAATAGCGCTTCGCATAGCGCGTAGTAATCCTCACATTCCTCGTTGCCATTACCGCCTGGTACTAAGAATTGCTTGGCAACCTTAAACTTTTTCTTCATTTTGGCGATGCCAAGATATTTGTAAATCTCTTCTACTTTGTCGCAACAATTCATTGGCTTGTACCTTTGTGGATAATTGGGCAAGTTTTG
>NZ_JAEQCX010000152.1:0-13307 GCF_020738035.1 Microcoleus sp. PH2017_28_MFU_U_A | reverse complement strand
CTCCTAGAGCGCTGAAGCGCAACTACGTACCTCTCGAAAAAATGGTTTTTGCACAACAAATGAGATGCTCCCAGAGCGCTGAAGCGCAACTACGTACCTGCTCCCAGAGCGCTGAAGCGCAACTACGTACCTGCTCCTAGAGCGCTGAAGCGCAACTACGTACCTGCTCCCAGAGCGCTGAAGCGCAACTACGTACCTGCTCCCAGAGCGCTGAAGCGCAACTACGTACCTGAAAATTAGATAAGCACCCCACAGCTTGTATTCTTATCGTCCCGCGATTCTCACACCTTCCCTAAAATGAACAATCGTCGCAATTACCGCAATACAAAAGTAGAATATTCTAATCAGCCAAAAACAAACCCGCATTGACCAAGAAACAATCGTCGGAGCAACACCAGTTAACTGCACAAATCTCGAATTAACCTTTTTTTCAAAGCTGTCGAGGTCTTTCATCTCAGATTGTTTTGTGGGAATCACCGGAAACTGACCTGTATATACATAATAACCGAGAAAACCTTCCACTCCTACCTTTCGGTTCAAAAATGAGTTGGTTAATGTTGCAGTTTCCGCCGGCGCTAACTTATCCGATTCCGCTACTTTGTCCAGCCAAGAATTATATCTGATGGCTGGCGTACTCATGAAAACTATGGGAACTATAGGTATCAACAAAGCCGCACTAATTTGGCGACTGTATTTAGGATGTAGCAGTTTTGTCGCGATGCCAAATCCCATGCCGATAAAAGCAAATACCAATATATTTAACAGTTCAATAATTTCGATGCCCCTCAACAAATCACCGATAATCAGAATTGTATATAATAATTTATCTGCCAGTAGCAGAGCTGCGAACTTGATGAGAATTGACACGCCTACAATAGTAGCTGCAATCGCCAGATAACCTATGCCACCTAGGACGTACAAGAAAATCGAACCGACTTGTTTTAATGGCTGCATGGAATTATTCACTCTTGTGAAAGTTTAGGAGTCTGATTGACAAAACAATTTAAAATTTTAGATAAATCTGGCTCTCCACATTTGAGTCTTAAAATTGATTAGTTTGACATTTTGCAGTCAATCTAAAATCTAAAATCTAAAATCACTTGACAAGTTCCTGCGCGGCCGCTTTTGCGACTTGTGCGATCCGTTCCTTCACAACACCCTCTTCGTTAGCGCAGCCCTCGAAGAGGATCGCACTTTGGTCTGGTTCCTGTTCGCGATCGATCCCCAACCATAGAAGATACTCGATATTACCGGCCGGGCCAAGTAAAGGCGACCACGTTAAGCCTCTTTCCTGCCATCCTAAAGCTGTAGCTGCCTTCCACACTTGAAAAATCGCATCGGCTTGAGTTGCCGAGTCTCTGACTACGCCTTTTTTCCCGACGCGATCGCGCCCCACCTCAAATTGCGGCTTTACCAACAATACCGCTTCTCGCGGTGGTGCCAACAATTCCCACAGCGCCGGTAAAACCTTATCCAGCGAAATAAACGACACATCTACTACCGCCAAATCTGCTCGCGGTGAGTCGCCGTAAAGCTCCGCAGCAGTCATGTAGCGCAAATTGGTGCGTTCTTTCAAAATTACCCTCGGATCGTTGCGTAAGCGCCAATCAGCTTGACCGTAGCCAACATCGATCCCGTATACCAGTGCCGCACCGGCTTGCAGCAAGCAGTCGGTAAAACCGCCTGTGGAAATGCCGCCGTCGAGACAGATTCTGCCCGCGACGGGAATTGCAAATATTTCTAAAGCTTTGGCTAATTTGTCGCCGCCTCTGGAAACGTAGCGCGATCGCTGTTTAATCAAAATATTGGCTGCAATGTCAACCTCAGTGCCCGGTTTGTCAATTACCTGTTGGTCGATCGAGACTTGGCCAGTCCGAATCAAGGCTTGAGCTTGTTGTCGGGAGGTACATAAATCCAGGTCTACCAATAAAGTGTCTATTCGTTGTTTAGCCAAGATGTTTAATCTGTACGGATAGGGTTAAGGACTGTATCAGATTAGCACTTACGCAAAAACCCGACTGCGGATTTTTTATAATTATTTGGGTTTTCCGAGGGCGATGCCCTCACATCAGCATTTGTATAGTATTTTGAAGCTCGATCGCCGATCGCTCCTACCCCACATGATGTGACTGAGATCGCTATGAGCCTGTAGTTTTATCACACATCGACATTCGTAGAATCACATAAAAAATGTCGCAAATCAAAGATTATGTAAATACAGGGGAATGCGCTACAAACACAATCAGGGCGATGGACATGAAAAAAACGAACTTTCCGATCAGAAATTCTAACATTTGTCAAGAAAATCCTCTGGCCTTCGTCAGCGGCAACCTAATCCACATTCTTTACCCCAACGGCGAAGTAGAAGCAATCAGCACCGACCAAATCAACCGCCACCACACGAAAAATTCCCTCGACAAATGCCTCGTCTGGGGATATGTCGGCGATTTTTAATACCAATTTCCAACAAGAATACAAATGAAGAGCCAACTCCAAACCCTTAGGCAGTAAGTCATTGTCTATTCTTTAAGCCCCAATCGAAAATGGTATAATCCGTAAAAAAGATCGCTTTTCTGCTGTGATGCCAAAAAAGCGATCGAGAGCCTGCTACGTGCAAGCCACAAAAGCAATTTGCTGCTAAAAAAACCAGCTTGCTTGACTTAAATATCTTGTTCGCTCAATTCGCGAATCATGTAATCAAAAGGCTGTTCTAGAAAAGGCCCGACAGACAAGCCGGCAGATTCAACCTGAGCCTTAACCATCTCCTTCATAATGCTAATCCCCATTACCGTCGGGCCGATGGGAACGCTCAGAGAATTGTAAGTTTCTCGCAAACCTTGGAGCACGCGCTCGTCGAGCACATCGGTACTTCCAGCCACCAAGGCGTAAGTAGCGTAGCGCAAGTAGTAGTCCATATCTCGCAGACAAGCCGCGTAGCGACGAGTTGTGTAGGCATTACCACCGGGACGAATCAGTTCGGGCTGTTCTGCAAATAGCTGAATACCAGCTTGCTTGACAATAGCCGCAGCATTGCTGTTAATCGCTGCTGCTGCTTGTACCCGTGCTGTGCCAGTTGCAAAATAAGATTTCAACCGATCGATACCATCTCGGTCTAAATACCTACCAGCAACATCATAATTTTCAATCAGACTCGTCACGGCATCGCGCATAAGTTTCTCTCCCAAAAATCTTTATCAATACTTTGCTATCTGAGATAGACCGCCTATTGTAGACTACTACAAATCGGCCTTTGATTAAGATTTGAGATAGGATTTGCACACAGGGTAGTCCCTCCCCGGCAAATGACCGCCAAGTTCAGCCGTTTGCCTGATATCAACAGCCGAAACACAGACAAGGCAATCATCACAAATTGTCCTGCCCCACTAGACCCACTTTAATATTTTGTATCTATTGTTACAAAACTGTGGGTACTCAAGGCATACGATCGCGCAAACATTCTGAAATCTGCCGTTAGCGAAGCACTCGTTGCAGGATCGCCCGCAACAAAACCAATATCAGGAGTAAGTCATGTTCCAGACACCCCAAGAAGCCCTCAACTACATAAAAGAAAATAAGATCCAGATCGTCGATCTGAAATTCATCGATATGCCGGGGATCTGGCAACACCTTTCCCTGTACCACGACCAAATCGACGAAACCGCCTTCACCGACGGCGTACCCTTCGACGGTTCCAGCATTCGGGGCTGGAAAGCCATCAACGAATCAGACATGACAATGGTCATCGATCCTACCACCGCGTGGATGGACCCGTTCATGGCAGAACCCACCATCAGCTTCATTTGCAGCATCAAAGAACCCCGCACCGGCGAACCGTACAGCCGCTGTCCCCGGACGATCGCCCAAAAAGCCATAGACTACCTGCTGACCACCGGTCTCGGCGATACAGCATTCTTCGGCCCAGAAGCAGAATTCTTCATTTTTGACGACGTTCGCTTCGACCAAACCCAAAATTCCGGGTATTATTACGTAGATTCCGTCGAAGGTCGCTGGAATTCCGGCAAAGAAGAAGCAGGCGGCAACCTCGGCTACAAACCGCGTTACAAAGAAGGTTATTTCCCAGTAGCACCAACCGATACCTCTCAAGACATGAGAACGGAAATGCTGCTGACAATGGCCAAATGCGGCGTACCAATCGAAAAGCACCACCACGAAGTCGCCACCGGCGGGCAGTGCGAACTCGGTTTCCGGTTTGCCACATTAGTCCAAGCCGCAGACTACTTGCTGACATACAAATACGTCATCAAAAACGTCGGCAAAAAATACGGCAAAACCATCACCTTCATGCCCAAACCGCTGTTTAACGACAACGGTTCCGGGATGCACGTTCACCAGTCGATTTGGAAAGACGGCCAACCGCTATTTGCAGGCGATCAATATGCAGGTTTCAGTCAAATGGGACTGCATTACATCGGCGGCATTCTCAAGCACGCCCCGGCACTTTTGGCAATCACCAACCCGACGACCAACTCCTACAAGCGGTTAGTTCCCGGCTTTGAAGCGCCAGTAAACTTAGCTTATTCTCAAGGAAATCGATCGGCATCAGTGCGAATTCCCCTTTCCGGGAACAACCCGAAAGCCAAGCGCTTAGAATTCCGCTGTCCCGACGCGACATCCAACCCCTATTTAGCCTTTGCAGCCATGCTGTGTGCAGGCTTAGACGGCATCAAAAATCAAATCGATCCGGGCGAACCTTTGGACGTAGATATCTATGACCTTTCCCCGGAAGAATTAGCCAAAGTTCCTTCTACTCCCGGTTCCTTGGAAGGCGCGTTAGAAGCTTTAGAAAAAGACCACGCTTTCTTAACAGAAACAGGCGTCTTTACCGAAGATTTCATCCAAACCTGGATTTCTTACAAACTCGACAACGAAGTCAACCCGATGCGGTTACGTCCTCACCCTTACGAGTTTGCTTTGTACTACGACTGTTAGAAAATTAAGAATCAAAAATGGAAATTATGCCATTTTTAATGCTTAATTAAAAAGAACGCCGCCCTAAAAAAGCGGCGTTTTTTTTAGAACTTCTGGATCAGCGCCCAGACTTTGCCTTTACCGGAGACTATCTCGGCGACACCGCGAGTAGTAGCGCCCATTGTAGCGTCAGAGACATTCTCTACTGCCCATTTATTTGCTTTCTCATCAACGATGAATAAATCGTCAGCGGCAGTGCCTTCCTGAAGGCGATATATCTTATTCAGGATGAAACGTCGCCGCGCCTCAGCTTTTGGTAGGCCCCTAACTTCATCTGGATCGACAGATAGGACACTACCTGGTTTTAATGTACCTTTTGAAGTCTTAAAATTGCGATCGCTCTTTGCTGCTATTTGCACCCTGTGAAGTGGCAAACTTAACTGAGTTTCAGAGATAATCCAAACCGCAGCTAGCGCCCCACTTTTTCCCAAACCCAGAACCGCTGCAAAGGCTGTAAAAATTAACAAAGGCTTGAAATAATTCATCATATTTGTGCTTCTTTGTGTGTAATGTGCTGCTTGGAGATGGTGTCCGAAGACAATTACCCCGATCGAACCTTATTGATTGCGGGTAATTGATGGGAGGCGTTGCTGATTGACGGTATGAAAGGCTAAATATGCCAGTCAGAGAAACCAGTATCGACAAAGCTTGGGAATTTTCAACTTATTTTTTTCATACCCTGATTAAGCAACACCTGATGGGACACCAGATGATTATAAATTAGCAATTAGCAATCAAGTAAGTAAGTACGTGAGAATAATTATTTTGATAGAACCCATTTAATATAGTTTCCGGTTGTATCGGTATTGTTTAAACCGTTAACAGTTAACTGTTAACCGTCAACATCACCTGACGGTGCAACCGGAATTGATATTAGATGCAAACTAGATCCAGTACGTGGTGACATACTCCTACACTGACTCTTAGAGTACAGTGTAGGCTTCCAAGACAATCCGGCTATCGCTTAGGAGACTCTTGGCTTTAAGAACGGGATGCCCCACCGCTCTGTTCTTTATATTTATCGCTGCATTATGGTCACGGTCTAGACTACATCCACAATGGGGGCAGTCGTGCCAGCGTTGATACAGTTTTTTAGGAACTTTCACACCACAATTAGAACAATCTTGACTCGTACCAGACGCTTGAACCGGGATCACCAATAAACCAGCTTTCTCGGCTTTGTTTATCAGTATCGACAGAAAGCTTGACCATCCAGCATCAAGTACAGACTTTGCTAACCGGGTACGCGCAAGTCCCTTAATATTCAAATCTTCAACTGCAACAACATCATATTTTTCCAATAAGTTGTTCGCCGTTTTGAAATGAAAATCTTTGCGTTTGTCTGCAACTTTTTTATGTTGTTTGCCTAGTTGTTTTACTGCTTTTTGTCTGCGATTACTACCTTTTTTACGACGAGAGACACGTTTTTGAATAACTTTTAAACGTTTCTGTGATTTTCGGTAGTGTTGGGGAATAGCAACAGTTTCACCTTCAGAAGTTGTCAAAAACTCCTTTAGACCAACATCAATCCCAGTCATTGACCTTGGATTTATATCAGGCTTGATTTCGGGAACGGTTGAATCTTCCAAGCTTAGAGTTACATAGTAACCGTCAGCTTTTTTCGTGATAGATGCGGTTTTAATTTTAAAATCATCCGGTAGCGGTCGATGCAAAATAACTTTAATTTGACCTAATTTGGGCAAAGAAATTCTACCATTGGCAATACAATCAGGTTTAATTCTTGGGTATAAGAAAGTTCTGTATCTACTACGAGCTTTAAATCTTGGTTTTCCGCTACGTTTTCCGTTGCTATCCCCCTTTACAAATCGGTCAAAAGTTGTTTTCACTCGCTTGACAACATCCTGCAAAACATCGGAATAAACATCTTTGTAATGAGGATGCGTCTCTTTCAACTTAGGGAGTGTTCTTTTTTGCCCAAAATATTCGGGGTAATCTCGCAGCTCCGGGAGATGACAAACAAGTGGACAGGCATTGATTGGACAACGATTTTGCTCATACCAATTAAATCTATCTGCCAGCAAATAATTATATTGAGCGCAACACATAGACAACCATCGGTCTATTTCTTGCGCTTGCTGTTTTGTTGGACGTAGCTTGTATTGGTATGCCGTTTTCACCTGTTATTTACCTCCTGTTATAGATATGATAGCATAGACGTGATAACAATGGGTAGACAAAAATATGAAAACTACAAGATTAAATGTGCGGATGTCCGAACGTCGATTGAATAAATTAAGGGCGTATGCAGTAAGTAAAGATAAAACAGTAACCCAAATAGTGGAGGACTGGGTTGACCAACTGCCGAACACAGAAATTGGCAAAAACTCAACTACCCTTCTCCCGGTCATTTTTGCGGATTGATATGGTCAAAGGGTGTCTCATTTTTGCCTCGCAATTCCTCTCATCACCTCCCTTCGGGTAGGTGAGAGGCTCCTTGCTGTTCGTGCTGAATGGGGACTCGTGGAGGCGTACAGTATAGAAGTTGCCGAACAGGCACACCGATCGCCCGATCGACCGCCAGCAATTTGTTACCCTAAAAGTAGAATCATTCCTCCCTCAACGCATCCCATGAACAACGCCTCTCCCCTGATTCAAACCGTGACTCCAGAACGCTGGGCCGGGTTTAGCATGGACTTCATAGGGGCGGGTTGCACAGGTTTGTTGGTCAAAAACGGCCGCGCCGTGCGTACCCTGAAATCCGGGCGCCATTTCAGCTTCGCCCTTCCCCTACTGGAACAGTGTCAAATTGTCCTCGTAGATACCAAACTTCGCAACTTGGACGTGCAGTCCCACGGAGATTTTTTGTCTAAGGATAGATTTTTAATTGATGCGACTTTGACGGTTATTTATCAAGTTATAGATCCGAAACGGGTAGCTTTGGAATTGTCCGATCCGATCGCGGCTTTAGCAAGTGCAGTTAAAGATTGTATGGGATTAGCGATCGGGCAATTTTCTTTACAACAGCTTATCACCCAAGGTCGGCTGTTGCTGCGCCAAAATTTGCTCGATCGCGTCCAAGACTTTTATCCCCTAGGTTTTAATTTAGAAGACGTGCGAATTGGCGATGTCAGCTTCCCCGAAACCAACGGAGTGATTCGCCAAGTTGAGGGAATGAGTGCGCGACAGGAAGCAGAAAATTCGGCCGCCCTGCAAATGAGAATTGCTGAAGCTGGCCGCCCGATCGCACCTCAAGCTCCCGTCCAGCAGTTAAACTTAATTTCAGGTCATTCTCCGGCGAGTCTTCCAGCTTCTGAAACAGCAGCATCATTCGATCGCGATTTGCAACAACTGACAGAACAACTCGCTCAAAATAGTCTCCCACCCGCGAGAAATTCACCTTCACTTGCACCGACGGTACTCGCCAGCAGCGATCGCAAAAATACTGCATATTTAATCTACAAGTTTTCTGGACAGGCGATCGGTTTAACGGCCAATCCTTTTACAATTGGGCGCGAACCTACCAACAGTTTAGTTTTGCAAGATCCGCAAAGTTCCCGCTACCACGCCCAAATCCGCCGCGCCACTGACGAAGTTGGCAAACAGCGATATCAACTTGTCGATAGCGGCAGTTCCAACGGCACTTTTGTCGGAGGGCAGAGGCTGGCTGCTAATGAGCCTTTTTGGTTGGCAAATGGTTGCGAAATTGCGATCGGCGACCAAAAATGGGTGTTTCAAGACGGGTGAAAACTACCCTTTTTTCGATCGAACTTAACGCCCTGTCCAAACTCGGACTACGGGTATTTTTTGATACTAATTTTATTTATTTGTACTTAGGCTGACCGTAGGGCGATCGGTGAGAATAGTAGCTGTAAAAATCGGATTTTCAAACCCATACCGAGATTGATGTCAGCCTGAAATCCAATGAATGCAAGGATTGTGGGAAAGAAGTTACAGGATGAATGTGTATTTTGACTGAGTTTTAACCCGAAAAATGTCAGTAATTCGGGCGATCGACCGCATCGCGAAGTTCAAAAAAAGTAGGTGTCAACTTATACCAAAAAACTGTTCCTTAGTGAACCGTTTTATTTGTTCAAATATGGCAGATCCTAAGACAAGATATTTTGAGTTTCGACGATCGAAATATTAGCAATCAACCGATCGCCCACATCCCAAAACAAAAATAACAGGTGTTATTTTATACTAAAAAAAGGTTCTTGCACGAACATTTTGATTATTGAAAATATGAGGAGGAAATCAGACTAATTTAAGATTGAGGGAGGCCAATAAATTGAACTGATAAATTGTGTGCAAGTCACGATCGCATAAAAGTACAAAATTTAGGCAAAATCTTTAGTTGTCTATATTTTAGAGAGGGAGAATTGGCAAATTATGGAAGAGATCGAGGCGCCATTCGAGCAAGGAGTCAAGTAGCTGCACGATCGGGATTTTGAGCAGGCGATCGCGCTTTCCCTTGCAAGTGCTGCAACTCGATCCCAACTATACCGACGCTTGGAAGTGTCCCGGCTTGGCCTTCGGACACGTGAAGCACATCGCCCGTACCCAATTCCAAATGTCCCTGAGTAGAATTCTCTTCCCAACCCTAGGGGGGATATCTCCACAAGCATTTCGAGCGAGAATTTGTCAAGATTGAAAATATAACGAGAGGACAACCCCATGAGCTTTTCTATACAATCGATTTATACCTGGTACCGCGAGACGCTCCGCAACCCCAAGTACCGCTGGTGGATTATTCTGGGAACACTGGCATATCTGGTAAGCCCGATCGACATTGCGCCGGATTTCCTCCCCGTAGTCGGACAAATTGACGATGTGGCGATCGCAGTATTGCTGATTTCCGAAGTGTCCCAAATGGCGATCGACTATTTTAAATCCCGCCAAACACAGACAGCCTCAGCCTCAGAACCAACCGACACCTATTCAGAAGGGACACCCCGCACCGTAGATGTAGAAGCCTCTTCTGTACAATAGTTGCCAAAAATAACTGAATAGTTTACAGCTTTTTGAGAGTGAGTGGGAGCAGAAAACATCGGCTCCCTTTTGCATGGGCGCTGCTAAACTCATGGGTGGGCGATCGAACAGGTTCTTCGTGAGGACTTCAGTCCTTTCCAGGTTCTTCGTTTCCAGGTTCTTCGTGAGGACTTCAGTCCTTTCCAGGTTCTTCGTGAGGACTTCAGTCCTCATAATTTTAAAGAATAAAAACTGAGGACTAAAGTCCTGACTACAAACAATCGAACATGATATGATTTTGAGCTTGAGGAATCGGTGTTAACAGCAAATTTTTATTTATGCAGTTTAGCGACTTAGTAGAAAAACTGAATTTAGCCAACAGTCACAGCCTAAATGCCTCCAGCGCGGACGATCGAGAAATTACAGGCACCGCCCCAGTCGATGAAGCCACATCGGGTACGATCAGTTACATAGAAGGAGCTAAATTTGCCGCTCATGCAGCCACTACAAACGCTTCAGCCTTAATTTTACCCTTAGATGAAGGCTTGCAAGCTCAATGCAGCGATCGCAACATTGCTTGGATTTCCGCAGCAGATCCGCGATTGCTATTTGCTCAAACCATCGGCCTTTTTTACCAACCATTTCGCCCAGCATCCGAAATACATCCCTCCGCTACAGTTCACCCCGAAGCTGAAATCGGTGAAAATGTCAGTATCGGCCCCCACAGCGTGATTCAAGCAAAAGTCAAAATCGGCAATAACGTTTGCATTCATCCAAATGTCGTAATTTACCCAGATGCGGTAATTGGCGAAAATACAGTTCTACACGCTAACTGTGTGATTCACGAACGTGCTCGCATCGGGGCAAATTGCGTCATTCACAGCGGTGCGGCGATCGGGAGCGAAGGTTTTGGGTTTGTGCCGACAGCCTCAGGATGGGTGAAAATGGAGCAGTCTGGCTGCACGGTATTGGAAGAGGGCGTTGAGGTGGGTTGCAACAGCACGATCGACAGGCCCGCCGTCGGAGAAACCCGCATCGGCCAGAATACCAAAATCGACAATTTAGTACACGTAGGTCACGGCTGTCAAATCGGGAAAAATTGCGCTTTTGCCGCCCACGTCGGCTTAGCGGGCGGAGTAATAATTGGCAATAATGTAATTTTGGCAGGTCAAGTAGGAATAGCCAATCAAGCTAAAATTGGAGATGGCGCGATCGCCACAGCCAAAGCCGGAATTCACAGCGACGTGCCCGCAGGTGCGATCGTGACTGGGGTTCCAGCAATTCCCCACAAACTCTTTCTCAAAGCCGCTGCTGTGTACAACCGCTTACCCGAAATGTACCAGTCCCTGAGACAAATTCAGCGCCGGATCGATCGCCTTTGAAGGAAGAACTCCGATGGAAGCCGCGAGAAAGCACAAGCTGGAAGGCTTAATTATCAAAGGTTTTATTTTTTTAGAGTTTTGCTGAAAAATATTTTTAGTAAAACGCATAAATTTAAGTATATATTTTTGATAATGCTACAAATCGGCACAAAAGCTTATTTGCAAATCGCAGGTATTCCCCGATCGCTTCTCAACATAATGATTGAAACTGCCACAGATCCACTTACAGGAAAAGCCCTGCTTCAAAAACTCAAAGAACTCGCTCACTTGCCCAAACGAGAAACCGCAAAACACTGCGGCTACTACTCTACAACAAAAAACGATCGCACCCGCGTTAATCTCAGCGGTTTTTACAATGCTGTACTCGCCGCCAAGGGGATTCCCTTAAGTTCAGAACGCAAAAAAGATGGTCGGGGTAGAGAAGCAGCTTATCGCGCCAGCGTCCACAAAAACGGTCAAATTGTACTCGGTACGGCTTACACTGAATCGATGGGATTAACACCCGGAGATCGGTTTGAAATTAAGTTGGGTTACAAGCACATTCACCTGATCCAGGTAGATGGCGATCGCAGTCAGGATCGGAATCCGAGCTCAAGCGAGGAAGACGAAACCGATAATGCCGAGGAATAATGCTTTAAGACCACTAAGGTGAAGATAAATTAACAATTAATCTCTAATTCGATTAATTGTGCATCTTCCAACGATCGCACGGGTATAATGCCGATAAAACCGGGTTTGACATTATAGCATTTCCGGTAAATGACTTAAAAAAAGTTTGTAGTGAGGACTTTAGTCAAGCGTAATGGATGCGGACTAAAGTCCTCACTACAAACCTATTTTATTGTGTGGTTCTAGCTAACATGATTTTATTAGTCAATATCCGATCGCCAAACCAAACATATTCGGCAGAAACCTGGTTTAACAGCGTAAGTCCTATTACCCATAAATCGCTGCACTCTCTTCTATTTGTGAGACAATCGCTTAAATGTGGAACAGCCTGAATAACCTGCGACTGGTGTCGCCATCAATACCGGCAATTGTCAAAGTAATTGTTTTTTTCTCAACTTGGGCTTGTTTGTGGCTGCCCGTAGCAATTATACTGGCGATCGCCCTCAAATGGCATCCGCCCCAACCCTTAGGCAACAAAAAACTGCCTTTACTAGCTTCCCTCTACTTAATTGTCCCCTTAATTTTGTGGGCGACAACTTGGATCGAAGGCGCATCTTTGGCTGACTGGGGTTGGGATTGGCAACCCGCAACTTTCATATCCTCGCTGCTGGGATTAACATTAGCAGTAGTCAGCTTAACCATTTTGTTCGGCGTGCAATTAACCGCTGGTTGGCTGGAACTACAAAACACCAAAGTTCAAACCGAAACAGGCGAAACAATCATTCATTTTCCGGCTTCAATTCTGAAGCCTTCAACTCTCGTGACTCTGTTATTAGCCCTGTGGATTAGCGCGACAGAAGAGTTAATCTTTCGCGGCTGTTTGCAAAATCTACTCCAGCAAGATTACTCAATACTAACCGCAGGTGCGATCGCCAGTTTGATTTTTGCGATCGCCCACCTAATTTGGGCAGCAAAAGAAACTATACCGCAACTACCTGGATTGTGGCTGATGGGTCTGGTTTTAATTTTAGCCCGCATCACCGACAATGGTAGCTTAGGATTGGCGATCGGACTCCACGCCGGATGGATTTGGGGTATAACTACCGTAGATACAGAAGGACTAATTAATCAAACCAACAAAGTACCGGAATGGATTACAGGAATAGCAGCAAAACCCCTCGCAGGTGCGGCCGGAATCCTGTTATTGCTAGCAACAGCAGCCGTAATTTTGTTAATCTAAATAAGACTTATTGCTAGAGGTATGTTGTTGGGCTTTAGCCCTCAGATAGCTGAGGTATGTTGTTGGGCTTTAGCCCTCAGATAGCTGAGATATATTGTTGGGCTTTAGCCCTCAGATAGCTGAGATATATTGTTGGGCTTTAGCCCTCAGATAGCTGA
>NZ_JAEQCX010000036.1:0-72178 GCF_020738035.1 Microcoleus sp. PH2017_28_MFU_U_A | reverse complement strand
GTGCGAGCGTCCCCGCTCGCGAGTATTGCAATACTCGCGAGCGGGGACGCTCGCACTATAATAAAAAATGCTTGTTTAAAAAATGAGATGCTCCCGTTGGCAGTTGGCAGTTGATAGTTGGCAGTTGTAATTGGTCATTAGTCATCACTCAGAAGGAAGATTTTCCCCTTCTCCCCTTCTCCCCCTCTCCCCCTCTCCCGGCTGGAGTCGAATTTTTTAGACAACTGTGTTACAAATTGAAAAGGTAATCTGTCTAGTTCACCTGTTTTCAACCTGTTACAAGAAAATTAAATGACCGCAACCGTAACTGTTACTGATAACCCGTTATTAATTGGCAAAGGATTGCCACCGTTTGATGCGATCGCACCAGAACACGTAGTCCCCGCCGTTACGCAACTGCTGACGGAACTAGAAGCCGAGTTAGCTGCCTTAGAAGCCTCTGTTGAGCCGACTTGGAGCGGCTTGGTAGAACCATTGCAGCGGCTCGGAGAGCGTTTAAATTGGACTTGGAGCATTGTCGGACATTTGATGGGGGTGAAAAATAGTCCGGAATTGCGATCGGCTCACGAAACAGTGCAGCCAGAAGTAGTAAAATTTGCGAGCAAGCTCAGTCAGAGCAAACCGCTTTATGAAGGTTTTAAAGCGCTGCGGGCCAGCCCAAATTGGGACAGTTTAGAGCCAGCTCAACAGCGAATTGTCGAAGCCTCACTCCGAGATGCTCAACTCTCCGGCGTCGGTTTAGAAGGCGAGCAAAAAGAGCGTTTCAATGCCATTCAATTAGAAATGGCAGAAATTACTACTCAATTTTCCAATCATGTCCTCGACGCTACCAAAGCTTTCAGTATCACCCTCACAAACAAAGACGAAATTGACGGTTTACCGCCGAGTTTGTTGAGTTTAGCAGCTCAAGCAGCTCGCAGTGCCGGCGCCGAAAATGCCGATGCCGAAAATGGCCCTTGGCGGATTACTTTAGACTTTCCGAGTTACGGGCCTTTCATGCAGCACAGCACTCGCCGCGATTTGCGCGAAAAGTTGTACAAAGCTTTGATCGGCAGAGCTAGCAGTGGAGATTTGAATAACTGGCCTTTGACCGATCGCATTTTAGCACTGCGCCACGAAAAAGCTGCTTTGCTCGGCTTTAGCAGTTATGCCGAATTGAGCTTGGCGAGCAAAATGGCTCCTAACGTTACAGCAGTGGAAGCTTTGTTAGAAGAATTGCGCTTAGCTAGCTACGATGCTGCTGTCAAAGATTTAGAAGAATTGAAAGCTTTTGCTAGCTCTAAAGGTGCGCTGGAATCTGCGGATTTGAAGCACTGGGATATTGGTTTTTGGTCGGAAAGACAGCGGGAAGAAAAGTTTGCTTTTAGTGCCGAAGAATTGCGTCCTTATTTTGCTTTGCCGCAGGTATTGGAGGGGTTATTTGGATTAGTAAAGCGGCTGTTCGGCGTGACGGTAACGGCGACGGACGGTCAAGCTCCTGTCTGGCACAAAGACGTGCGCTATTTTAGAATAGATGATGAAGCCGGAAATGCGATCGCCAATTTCTATCTAGACCCCTACAGCCGCCCAGAAGAAAAGCGCGGCGGTGCTTGGATGGATGAGTGCGTGGTGCGCGCTAAGTTTGTGGAAGCGGGAAAAACAACAACGCGCTTACCTGTGGCTTATTTGGTGTGCAACCAAAGTCCTCCGGTTGATGGGAAACCGAGTTTAATGACTTTTGTGGAAGTAGAAACTTTGTTTCACGAATTCGGCCACGGTTTGCAGCATATGCTAACAACGGTAGACTATCCGGGGGCTTCGGGCATCAATAATGTTGAGTGGGATGCGGTGGAGTTGCCAAGTCAATTTATGGAAAATTGGTGTTACGATAGGGCGACTTTGTTCGGGATGGCAAAACATTACCAAACTGGGGAAACTTTGCCGGAACACTATTACCAAAAGCTGTTAGCAGCGCGCCACTACATGAGCGGCAGTGCCATGCTCAGGCAAGTACATTTTAGCAGTGTTGATATTGAATTGCACCACCGCTATCGATCGGGCGGCAGCGAAACCGTGGCAGATGTCCGCAACCGCATCGCTAAAACTACAACTGTGTTGCCTCCTCTGGAAGAAGACGCATTTTTGTGCGCTTTCGGACACATTTTTGCGGGCGGCTATGCGGCGGGCTATTACAGCTATAAATGGGCGGAAGTCCTTAGTGCTGATGCTTTTGCGGCGTTTGAGGAGGCGGGTTTGGAAGATGAAAGTGCGATCGCCTCTACAGGTAAACTCTTCCGAGATACAGTGTTAGGATTGGGTGGCAGTTTGCACCCGATGGAAGTGTTTAAAACATTCCGAGGACGCGAACCGAGCACTAAAGCTTTGTTGAGACACAGCGGTTTAGTTGCGGCTTAACAAACTGTCCAATAATTGAGGATTAATGCAGGTAAATTTATCTGCATTAATCCCGCTAAAAAGCGGGATTAAAAAGTTTGTAGTGAGGACTTTAGTCCTATAATTTTTATTTACATATAATCCAATACAGTTCACTTAAGGTAGATTCCCTCTAATCCCTAATCCCTTAAAGTTCGGATGGCGTATTAGACGCAACTTTCATATTAATAAATAAAGGTACGTTGTTGGGCTTGAGCCTCCTTTATCTATACTTCTAAAGAGGGCTAAAGCCCAACAACGTACCTAATTTTATAAGAACAATATCGAAGGGTTATAGTAACACTTTTAAATTGGTATTAATAAGACTAAAGTCCTCACTACGAACCAATTTTTTTGTAGAACATCATGCAACAAACATCTGTAGTTTGGCACATCATCCCCAATTTGCCACAAAAAGATTGGGGATGATGTACGCGCCACGTGGCTATCCCGTAGGTAATCGCCAGCAGCTTTTGGATTAGCTTGAAGACCCATCAAAGCAGCATCAATCTCAATACTGTCAGTATAAACTGCCTTTCGTGAATATTTTCTATCATTAATCAGTGATGGTACTTAACTTTCCCTCCACCTGAAACTTCCTTTATATTTCGCAACATTTACTGGCGGTTTTCTCCATACAGCTAAAGCTTTTATTCGCAACGAAAAATTGAGAATTTTACCGAATCTTTAACATCCAGCGGTCACCAGCGGTAGTTTTTTAAAGTTTTGATAAAGATTGGCAGACTCTGCTTCAAAAAAGAGCAAAAAATGAAGGTGAAAATTTAAAACTTTTTGTTATGAATAATTTTAACTTGCCAGAAAAAATGTATTTATATATGATAATAAGTAAGGATTGATAGTTACTTGTTCACCTATAGATTGAGATATTCATGGATATTCAATTAATTAATATCGGCTTTGGTAATATTGTGTCGGCTAACCGAGTGATTGCCATTGTCAGTCCCGAGTCAGCGCCAATTAAGCGTATAATTACTGATGCGCGGGAGCGCGGACAACTGGTTGATGCTACTTACGGCCGCCGCACGAGGGCGGTAATTATTACTGATTCGAGTCACGTTATCCTCTCGGCGATTCAGCCGGAAACGGTTGCTAATCGTTTTGCGATCGGCAAAGACGGTCAAGGTCGGGATGATTGAGGTTTGTTGGTTGCAATTTGAGCACTTACAGTCTAGAGTAAGCGAAAACTCAAATTGTGACACGTTTCTCTTCTAAAAATGAAATCCGGTAAATTAATTGTTCTGACGGGGCCTAGCGGTGTGGGGAAAGGCACCCTAGTGCGATCGCTCCTCAACCGCCATCCCGAATTATATCTTTCGGTATCGGTGACAACTCGTAAGCCCCGCGAGGGAGAAATTGAGGGACAACACTACTATTTTGTCAGCCGCAGCCGTTTTGAGGAAATGGTTGAGGCTGGCGAATTGGCTGAATGGGCTGAGTTTGCTGGCAATTTTTACGGTACTCCATTTTTTGCTCTCAAACAGGGAATCGGCGAGGGAAAATGGGTAATCCTGGAAATTGAACTCGAAGGAGCAAGGCAAATTAGAAATAAGTTTTCTGAAGCTTTGCGAATTTTTATTTTACCTCCTTCTTGGGAAGAATTGGAGCGCAGGCTGCGGAGTCGGGGTCAAGATTCCGAAATTGCGATCGCCCGTCGGTTGCTGCGGGCTAAAGAGGAGATTGAAGCTGCGGGCGAATTCGACTTCCAAGTTGTCAACGACGATTTAGAAGTTGCTTTAAAAAAACTAGAATCCGTGTTGTTTGTCAGCGACCGGAAATGATATGATGATGATTTGATATTATAGCCTTTCGAGCGAAAGATTCGCGGACGATTGGGCATAGGGCAAACCGGGCATAGGGCATTACCAATTACCAATTACCAATTACCAATTACCAATTACCAATTACCAATTACCAATTACCAATTACCAATTACCAATTACCAATTACCAATTACCCATTTTTCTGTACGCGCTAAAACTTCGGTACTTTTCTTGATAGCAACACAAGATTTTAAATTCAATTCTAGAGTTTCGGACGCAGGCGAAAATTTCCTGAGCGGTTCTATTTCGCGAGCAGAACATCCCAACATTTCCATATAAGCTAGTGTCCAGCCAATAGCTGCAATGTCGCTGACATTGCCTTCTCCGGCGCACAGGTGACAACCCGATTCGCCCTCGGGGCTGCACTCGGGACAAACCCAATTGTTGAGTTGTGAATTTAGCTGAATTGTTCGGGATGCTGAGGCAATTGTCAATGCTTTAATGTGGTTTTGAACTACTTGTTTAAAACCTCTGTTTGGGTTGGTGCGGTAATCGGAATTGTTGGGCGATCGCCCGTTAGCGAAGCCCTCGAAGAGGATCGCCATTCCTGGCTGTTGCAACGAAGCCCCAGATGCTGTTTTGTTATCTGTTTTGACTCCAGATTCACCCAGGTTCGCCGTTAGCTGAATGCCGTAGTCTTTAGAATCTTCAGTCTGAGAGCGGCTGAGTGCGCTGTCAGAATCGGATGCTGTGCGATCTTCTTCGAGGGCTTCGCGATCGGCAAAATCTTGCATCGAGAGGTGATGTTCGATCGCCAAAGACCAAGTTCTTTTATGTCTGAGATCGCCATATTTTCTGGCTTCGGCATCAGTAATGCCGATCGCCGCAGCCTCTTGGCGCAGCACATTCATCGAAGTCATGACATCTGATATCATTAGTTTGTTTGCTGTTAATTTACCTTCGCCGGTAGAGAAGCCCTCGCAGAGGATAGACTTACAAATAAATACCTTAGATATAGTAGCCTAAATCTCAAATCTCAAATCTCAAATCTACAATTGTTTAATGAATTCAATTTTCCCTGACACAACGTTATCGGTGGGCGGACTAACATCATACCTGAAAGAATTGCTGGAGGGCGATCGCAACCTGCGATCGATTTGGCTAACGGGCGAGGTGTCGAACGTTTCGCGGCATTCCAGCGGCTGTTATTTCACTCTACGCGATCCCGACACAAGCGCTGCGATTACCTGCGTGGTGTGGACTTATCAACAGCAAAACTTGCGACGAATGCCCGTAAAAGGCGAGCAATTGCTGGTTTTCGGAAGCATTCAGGTTTACGAACCTCGCGGGGATTACAAGTTGATTGTTTCCAAATCGCTACCGGGTGGGGAAGGATTGGAGGCTTTGCGGTTGCAGCAATTGCGATCGCGCTTGGAAGCTGAGGGTTTCTTCGATCGCGCCAGAAAGCGCCCGATTCCCGCACACCCGCAGATTGTGGCGGTGGTGACATCGGATACTGGTGCTGCTTGGGGGGATATTCAGCGCACGTTAGCGCAGAGATATCCGGGTTTGCAGGTGTTGCTGTCGCCGACAGGAGTGCAGGGGGATTTGGCTGCTGCTGCGATTGTTAGGGCGATCGCCCGTGTAGAATTGGACGGTAGGGCGGATGTCATAATTTTAGGGCGGGGCGGCGGTTCTGCGGAGGATTTGGCTTGTTTTAACGATGAAAGAGTCGTCAGGGCGATCGCGAATTGCACAATTCCAATTATTACAGGCATCGGCCACGAAAGAGACGAATCTCTGGCAGATTTAGTAGCAGATAAACGAGCGCATACTCCGACGGCGGCCGCTACCCAAGCCGTACCAATTTTGGCAAATATTTACTGGGAACACAGGCAGAGAATGCTGAATTTAGCAAGTGTTGTGAGGGCAAGATTTCAGCAAGAAGAACAGCATTTGCAACAGCTACAAAATCGCTTAAAACGGTTGCCTGCGACATCGCGAACTTTGCGGCAAGCAACTGGTAAACTGGAGATATTGCAAGAAAAGTTAGCGGCGCTAAATCCGGCGGCGGTTTTGGAAAGGGGTTATGCGGCGGTAATCCAAGGTGACGGTACGATTGTCCGCCAAACTGAGGGTTTGGAATTGGGCGAGGAGTTGACGGTGAGGTTGAGTCGCGGTGTGCTGAAGGTTAAGATTGTGGAAGTTTTGGATGCAGAATAAATGTTATGGTTAACTCGCAGTTGCGTCAGTCTGGCTGGAATTATGAGGAAACGGTCGATCGCATTGAGGCGATTATCGATCGAGTGGAGTCGGGAGAGTTGCCTCTAGAGGAGGTTTTTGAGCAGTTTGCGGTGGCTGTGGAGTGTTTGCAGGAGTGCGAAGGTTTTCTGGCGCGGGGGAAGGATAAGATGGATTTGGCGATCGAACTTTTAGCTGCGGAACCGGATTTTTAACCGCAGATTTAGGCGCTTCGCCTTTATAAATAAACAAGTAATAGCAAAGTATCAAGCACGAATAGGACTTTCAGCAATGCACCAGTTCATCACAACCTGTCCCATCTTTTCCCAATCAGAAACCATGGACTTATCAATTATTCTGGCAATCTCATGAGGACTTTTTTGTTTAAGATATTCAACGGTATTGCTGAGCGTACTTTCTCCAAATCCCAGTGAGATTTTACATTGACATTCTCCACTACTACTGCATTGCCAGTTAACTTGACACCAATTATCTATACAACTTAATATATGGGGACTCATAGAAATCTTTACTTCCCAAAAAGACTTAATATTAGGGTTACTTGATTGAATAACTTCCTTCATTCTAGTTCCTTTTTTTATATCTAAAAAATACCTAATATCGACTGCACTACTACTAATATCTTCAAAAAATTTTAATGCTTTGAGTCTTTCCTGATTTTTGGAACACAGTTCAGATAAAATTGAATTAGGTATTAAGTTTTCAACTTCACGGCAATCAAGAATAAAATTTTCCGTATTTATACAAGTAGAATCGCTCAAAGCTTGGAGGCGAGATGCCGTCGAGCCTAGATTTCCATCAGGAGCAATTTTATCGCTATCTACAATACAAAGGCAAAAGCGTTTTTTAAATTTTTGAATATTAATATACTCACTAGAAATTGTATTACCACCACCACCTCTAGGTTCGCATACTATTTTTACATTCATCTTTTTCCATATAAGATAAACTTTTGCTATAATTTCGTATAAAACAGCATCATCACTATTTTCACACAAGAGTATGGTTTTCTGTACAGACTCTGAATCATTAAAAAAACGTGGGCCAACTTTAATAATTTGCTTACCTGAATCAGAAATCACTGCTGGTTCATAACAAGGATTAACAATTTCAATATATCTTGTTACCGCCGAAAGATAGGATTGAAATTGTGTAGATTGGTTGTATAACTTATGGTAAATATTTCTAGCAAATTGAGATAAACGAGAGCATTGAGCAATTTTTTTAAAAGTTTCTCTCTTAGCCATTACTATATGCTTACCTTCCCGACGGGCAGATGCAAGATTTTCTAAAGCCAAAACAGTCTCATCGTCCCAAGTATTTTCATCTCCCTTATCTACTACAGAGCTATCAATCAAAATTAGCATTTATACAAGTTCCATCTCGAAAAAATCTAGCGGCCAGTTTAAAAGATACCCATCTGAATTGAATTGAGAGTTTCTTATTCTTACTTCTCCTGGTTTATCGCATGGCTCAAATAAAACAATGTTGATTTCATCAGGAGAAATTTTACCTTCGGAAACTAATTGTCCGAGGCGATTTACCAATACTTCACTATGGGTTTCAATCATTAAACGTAGCTGAATCTTCTTCTCCTTAGCTGCTTTGATTGACTTAACCAATGCATCTGTTAAAGTTCCTTGCAGACGGGGATGAAGATGTAACTCAGGTTGCTCAATAGCGTAGGTTATTGTTCCTCGGTTTACTCGACGAAATGAACTTAGTAACCATAATTGAGTAATAACAGGAAGAATTTGAGAAAAACCAAATCCAGTATCAGCAACATTCAGGTATTTATCAGAATTTTTAGAACGAATTTTTACTGAAATGTGACCAAGGCTAGATTTAATTGATGGCTTAAATCCAAAATTATCTAAAGTCCAGGTAGAAAAGTTTTTCATTTCTGAATCAGTTAGATTGCGTAAAAACATTGCAAGATTATTACCTTGGTAATCCACTTCATCAACAGCTAAATCTTGAGTTCGGTAATAACGCTCTGCTGTAGCTCGTACTGGCCCAATATAGCTAATATTCTTTGAGAAGTTCGCTAGTGTATCATCACATTTTTCAAGAATAAAAGGTATCGCATTTGCGATAATCAGATCCCTTAAATCTTTAAAATCTTTTGTCTCAACTGTCCAATTCTTAGTTTTATTCTTCCAAGATTTGCCAGCAATATTATTTTCTTGAATATCTTTTAACATATTTTCTGAGTTGCCGAGACCAAAAGAGAGTGCCATTTGAATAATAGTCTCTAACTTAGTTGCATGATGAGCCGTCTCTTTGGTTTTGTCTATCAAAGCTTGAAATAAAGCTCTGAAGCGAGAACGATATCTTACAAAACCAGGAGATAGTGAGGATGATTTTTCAAATTCATATTCTTTTTTTTGCTCACTTTCAGTAATAGTTGGCAGAATCAGACTCCTGTCAAATTTTCTAGTAACATATTTATTACCCAAATTTAAAACGTTAAATGAATTTACGAAAAAGTCCGTTAGAGAATCATCCTCACCAAAAGATAATTGGATTTTTGAATCTTCAAGCTGCAAAAAGATTCTACTTGTTCTTGTTGTTTCTTTCTTTTTATTTTCTGAGACTTGGAGAGTTAACGTTATATCACAAGTGTTTAAAATCTTTGCTTCTCCCGAAAAAAGAAAGTAAGAAAAATCTCTAGCAGAGGGAAACTGTCTTGATTCGAGCTTGAAGTTAAAAGAAAATTCAATATTATCTTCTGCTCCTGTTTGATGAGCATCCTCAAAATTACCGAAGTCAACTAGGCGACCTGACCAAAGTATTGGCCCAGTTGTTCTAGATTCTAGGCTTTGTTTCAATAGAGGAAGAATACGCAGAAAACTACTCTTACCTGAACTGTTTTGCCCAAGAAGAACAGTTATAGGCTTTAACTCAATATAGCCAGTGTCAGCCAGACAGCGTAATCTTTCCACTCTAATAGAATCCATTCATACCTCTTAATAAGGAATAGCTTTAATATTTTATCTGCCCAGACGCCTCTAAATCTTAGATTTAATTTTGATTAAAATCTTTTGGGGCGGGCGGGAAGCCCGCCCCAAAAATACAATCTAGATGCCCGACAGCTTACAATTTGTCGATCGCCCTTTTGGCCTTATCCGTCAGATTTTTTACCGCATCTTTCACATCTTCTGCTGCGTGGCGGGCGGCGGATTCCGCTTGTTTCGCTTTGCCTTCTGCCTGGTCTTTTTTATTGCCCGTGATGTTACCGAAAATTTCCTGAGCTTTGCCTTCTACGTTTTTGCCGATCGCCTTTGCTCTGTCTTCTGTACTCATAATCAGCTCCATTGAGTAGTTGAACGCTACTACCACCCTAACATTAGCTCAACAGAAGTTGCTCGCTAACTTCACATTAATTTATGTTGATTTTGATTTTTATTGGTTTTCAGTAGAGTTTTTGCCCAATATTTTATTGATACAGAAACCGCAGTAGTAGGGTGCGTCAGAATGACTTGATTATTCAGATTTACTCTGATAAAAACTGAGTCACGCACCCTACAGTTATACTCAAATTATTGTGGGGTGGGCTTCTAGCCCGCCCAAAAAGTTACAAACTATTTTAAACTCGCCGCTGCAACTTTAATCGGTTCGAGCAATTCTAACGGTATATGCAGCATATTCAAGTGAGTAGTTTCAACACCTTTCCTTTCATTTCTTTCTACTTCGGGGCCGTGATAATCGCTGCCACCTGTCATCAGCAAACCGCGATCGAGGCACAATTGTTTTAACTTATGAATTTGGCTGGAACTGTGGCTGGGATGGTATACTTCAACTCCCATTAAACCAGCATCTACTAATTCTTTCAAGACTTCCTCAACAGCGCCGCCGCGAAACAAATAAGGGTGAGCCCAGACTGGTACTGCGCCGCAACTCTTGAGTAAATCGATGCCTTCTGCGATCGAGAATTTCTCGTAATGCACGTAAGCCGGGCCGTTGTCTCCCAGCCACCTATCGAAGGCTTCCCGCGATGATTTTGCGTGGCCAGCTTTTACCAGCGCGCTAGCAATGTGAGGCCTTCCCGGTGCCATTCCTGGGGATGTTGTTGGCAGTTCGATCGCGTATCCCATTGCTGCTAGTTTTTCTACCATTTCCTGCGATCGCCGAAACCGTCCTTCCAGGCGCGCTTTCAAAGGATCTCGCAGCTTATTTGCATCGGGATAAAAACCTAAAATATGCAGCGATCGACCGTTATGTACCGTACTGAGTTCTAGCCCTGGTACTATTTCTAGATTGTACAAGCTAGCGGCGGCGAAGGCTTCGTCCCAACCCGACATCGTATCGTGATCCGTGATGGCTAAAGCCCTAACTCCTGAGGCAGCGGCGGCTGCTACGAGTTGGCTGGGGGTGAGAGTACCGTCGGAGTAAGTTGTATGGCAGTGAAGCTCTAGCATATTGACCTGATTAATTATCGATCGACTTTGCAAACTGTACTGAAACTAACCCCCTCAGCAAGTATAACCTTAGTCCGTGATTCCTAACTATGGGTTCCAGCTTCGCCCTTGTGCCAGTTGGCGAATTGGCTGAATTTAGCGTCTGTTGCTTGTACGCAGAAACACACTCTCAAGTTATACAGGACAAACGTTTGAGTGCGATCGCCCGTCATCCGCGATCGAGCGAAAAAGTGTGAAGGTACGGATAGTGGCATTTGGCGAACACCATGACTCAGGGATTTTTTCTAAAGTAACAACATGACATTCAGGAAATACATATGAAATCTACTCTTTGCTTCCCCGAAACTTCCGTACACTCTCAAAAAATTAATTCCAACAATCATGGGATGAATTCTCACAGTAACATGGACTATTGTATCGCTGCTGCTTGGATCGACTTAGTGGGAGGAGATTACAGCAGTTTGGGAGGAGATGATTGGCTGGCTGTATGCGCCGATATTGATGAAGGCGAAATTTACCGCGAATGGTTTATGTGGCAAGACCGCGAAGTAACTCAAGAATGGGAAGCTTACGATCCAATTACTAATTATCGACACGTTGCTTGTAGCCGAGAAATGTTGATTGCTCAAATTGACAGAATCGAAGATACAAGACTATTTTAAAATCATAACTAATATTTAAATTTGATTGGCAGCAAACGTAAATTTAGCTTGCCCTCTCTGATTCCCGACTTCTTAAAAAAGCCGGGAATTTCGTTATTATTTTTTGATTTATTTTTGCTTCTCCCGTTCTAACTTGCGCTGCTTCAACGCTTCCAGGTTTTGTTTGATGCTGTCGATCGCACTTCCATTACCCTGCTCTTGGTATAATTCGCTAGCACGGATCAAATCTGCAACAGCCTCACCATCCGATCGCAAATTCGCAAAAATCAAACCGCGATTGTGGTAAGCCTCTGCCGTTGAAACCTCTTGTATGGCGCTAGTAAATTTATCTTCAGCTTTGCGGTAATTTCCCGACTGATAAGCCTCAATGCCTTGTTGGAAATAAACAGCAGCTTTACTTCCTGCGTCAGTAGCCGGAAAATCTGGCGAATTTAAAATAGGTTCTTTAAACAGTACCGAAATGCTGCCCTTACCGGAGTAAGCCCAAGTCATTGTTCCCATGCCAATCCCCAGGGCAGCCACAACAATGACAGACAGAGCAATAAAGTTGGTGAGTTCCATAGAGAAATATTTGTTGTATTACAATATGATAAGATAATTTCTAGGTTCTGGAACAATGGCTGTGCGGATTCACCTCAACGGTCAATGGTTTTTGGGCTCGCTAGCTTTAGTATTGTCGATCGGCATAATCAATGCAACTACAACTTCTGACGCAGCAACCAACGCCCAGACTCAAGCGGGATGGCAATTGTTGCAGCGGGGCGAGACAGGGTTGGTGGTGGCAATGCGACACGCGATCGCCCCTGGAACCGGAGATCCTGCTAACTTTAAATTGGGCGACTGTTCCACCCAGCGCAACTTATCAGCCCAGGGAAGAACCCAAGCCCAGCAAATTGGAGCCGAATTTCGCAACCGCAACATCAAAATTGCCAGAGTTTTATCAAGTCAGTGGTGTCGGTGTTTGGAAACAGCAAAACTAATAAATTTAGGCAAAGTCGAGCCATTAAGAACACTCAACTCGTTCTTTAGCGACAGCAGCAAAGAAGCCCGACAAACAGCGACAATCCGCAAATTGATTGTTGACAACCGCAACACTAAAGGCGCTATTATTATGGTAACTCATCAAGTAAATATTACAGCAATTACAGATATTGTTCCCCAAAGCGGCGAAGCTGTGATTCTCAAAAGCGACGAACAAGGTAAAATCAAAATAGTTGGACGAATTGGCGGATTTTAAGAATATAGAAACTTACAGCATATTCTGGTTGAAGTTTCTAACAATCCCCGTCTAAAATTTCTCGCAGATAGGAACATTCCAGCCGAACATCAGGCGATTCATCGGAAAGTAGACTCTCAATAGTTTGGGGTTCCAGCAAACTCGAATATTGTTCGTCTAGCCTGCACAACTCAATAGCAGCAAGTACGCCAGAAATTCTTTCCTCAGACTCCGACGACATCATCCGGTTAATAGAAGCAAGCAATACATGGTTGGGAGGTGATAGAATCTCAACCAGACTTCTCGCTGTTTGTCGTACAATCGAATGTCGATCTCCGAGACGTAAGAACATCCACTGCAATAAAATATTGTCACCCTGCGGGAATTCCTGATGCCGTAGATTTCCTAATGCTTCGAGGGCAATGGATCGCACATCCCACTCATCGTCAGCCAGGAGACAAGCCAGTATGGGAGCAACAACAGGATTATCTAAATTTCCTAATTTGGCAGCAGCATTATATCTGATATCATTGCGATCGGAAAGTGTTTCTGTAGCAGCAGCAGCCACAACATCAGGCCACTTGGACTCTAGACTGTCCCCCATCCAAAAATTATCGTCAATATAAACAGAATCTCCCATAAATTCGCCTTTGTAGTGAATGTGAGAATGTACTACAGACACATCGCCAATAGCACCACTAAAATCCGTTGGCGGATAATCATGGGAAGAAAAACAGCCAATAAATCGCACTTTATGCAAATTTGCGCCTTTAAATAAGGTACCATTTAGACGGCAACCAAAGAACTCTACCATTGATAAGTCGAGTCCTTCTAGACTGCAATTTCTTAAGTCACAGAAACTCAGAGTGTCCTGTGGCTTGACAGGAAGCTCATGCTTTGTACCCCGCCAATTTATTCCCAAATAGGGTGTTTTGTAAGTGTTCTCTACCTTAATAATATCCATTGATTACTTTCCTAACTGATCTTTCCAAGAGTTGGCCCATCGAGGAATCACCGGATCGTTGCCGTTGCGGTAGTCTTCAGCCCATTGTAGCGCCTCTTCCATTTTTTCAATTTCTCTAGCAATCTTTTCTTTAGGCTCCTTAGGATCGGAAGGCAAAATTGGCAGTTTTCTTTGTAATGATAAAATATATTGACGGCACTTTGTATCGTGGAGAGTTCCTTTTTTTAGGGACATTGGCGGGTTTTCCACTCCACCTTCAAATTGTTCTTTCATTACCATAAAAGCACAACTTCCATCTCCATACTCTGCCTCTTCCCGATATAAATCGTTCATAACTTCTTGAGCATCATCTATCGCCATAGCAACTGCACGCGGAAATCTAGATTCTCGATTCTCAATCAACCTAGAATCTTGGGTTGTTGCAGTGACTCTGAGTCTTCTAAGATTCTGGTTCTCTTGATTTCCTTTGGGATTCATCTAACTTTGAATAGTAAAGGGATTGCAGGGCGAGCAATTGATTATACCAAGACTTGTACAGTCACTCTCCTTTGAGATCCAAGATTTTGATATCGCAGTGAATGTTGTATAATATTACTAATTTGTTATAACCCATTTATATGAGTTTCCAATACAGCGCAGCCTTCGTGACTTTAGCAGACCTTGACAAAGAAGTTCTCGTTAAATTTTACACCAAATTTCTCGACCTAGAACCAAACCCTTACATTCCCAATAATTATGCTGAATTTCAACTCCCCGGCCTGAGACTCGGCATATTCAAACCGAAAGATTCCCACAAATCGGAATTTGCAAATCGAGCCAAAACAGGCATGAGTTTGTGTTTGGAAGTCAGCAATATCGAAACTGCGATCGCCCGAATCTGGGCCTTAGGTTATCCGCCCGCCGGAGAAATTATCAAAGCTTCTCACGGCTTAGAAATCTATGCCTTCGATCCCGCAGGAAATCGCCTAATTTTGCATCAATCCCATTAGAGTCTAGGATAATCCTCCCGCCTGTAGTCTGCGGTGGAACAGGCGTCTCGCCTGTTATTCTGTGGTGGTGATTCTGTGGTGGAACAGGCGTCCCGCCTGTGATTCCTTCAAAATCCCTCAACTATCTAATCAATTCAGCAAAACTATAAAAACTGATAATTAACAACAACAAAGCAGTGAAATGAGTCCACTGAAATTGAGGCCGCGGCCCGATATATTCCCGCACCAAAATTGAGAAAGAGGAACCAATGATATAACTCAAAGACAGCGTTAAATACTGCCACTGCAACGTTACACTCCACAGCCCGAGAAAAATCATCGCCAAAGTCAACATCACCAACTCAACAAACCGAGGCGGATTTTGCTGGCTAGACAGAATCACAGTGTTCAACCAATATTCCCAACTTCTCATGTTTTAACGATCGAGCTTTTGGATTTAGCCTTCTAGCTTAACTCACGATCGCCATTCAATCTGTCGCTGCAAACACACCAAAGCCTCCGCCGTCTCCACCTGCGGAAACTGGGCGTAAAAACGGCTGACACTGTAAAAAGGATGAGGAGTCTCCAAAATAATCAACTTATCGGCGATTTGCGCCAAAAATCCCATCAACTCTGGCGGGGCGACGGGCGCGCAAATCCACAAAGCCATCGGTTGCTGCGACTGCAAAGCCTGCGCCGCCACAGCCACCGTCATCCCCGTCGCAATCCCATCGTCCACTAAAATCGCCAAAGACCCCGCTGCGCTGACATTGGGCCGTCCCGAAGCCAAATCTGCCAACAGAGATTGAGCGCTATTTTCAGCCTGCTGGAGTGCTGATTTTTGCAAGCGTAAATTTTGCTGATTTTGCTTTTGCCAGAGAACCTGGCCGTCAGCAGTTGCAGCCCCGATCGCCAATTCCAAATTATCTGGGCGAGTAATTTTCTTGGCAACAACCACATCCAAAGCACAGCCCAAGCGGCGCGCAATCGGTACAGCAACCGGCAAACCCCCGCGCGGCAAGGCGTAAACAATCGGTTTAATAGTATCCTGTGTTGTTAAATTCAACTTGCCGAGCTCGCCTGCAACTGCCTCGGCCAGTTTTTCGCCTGCATCGGCGCGATCGTCAAAAAACGGGTTAGAGAACATATTTTTGCCTGTACGAGCAAACCCGATCTAAACTATAACTCTAGCTTCCCCAAAATCCCCTCTATCTTTAACAGCGGACAATTGACGGTGCACAATTAGAGCAAAAACCTAGATCGGATTTTCGCTGTCAACTATCAACTATCAACTATCAACTGTCAACTATCAACTATCAACTATCAACTATCAACTGTCAACTGTCAACTATCAACTGTTTAAACATATGTCCAGCGACTTGCAACTCAGCCTTTTTGACAGCAATCAAAGTGCTGCTTTCCAAAACGACTCAATACCAGCAAATGCCAAAATTCCCATTCCCGCCGGCACCTATCAAAACATGGAACAAATCGGCGAACACTGCAACCGCTGTCACCGCTGCGAATTGGGAAATACCCGCACTCACGCCGTCATCGGGCGCGGCAATCCTCAAGCCTCGATTTTGATTGTGGGAGAAGCGCCCGGACAAAATGAAGATGAAACCGGATTACCCTTCGTAGGGCGATCGGGCAAACTGTTAGATAAGATTTTAGAATCCGTAGAATTGAGCACAGAAACCGACGCATTCATAGCCAACGTCATCAAATGTCGCCCTCCCAACAACCGCCCTCCCACAGCAAAAGAAATCGAAGCTTGCAAACCATACTTGCTCGAACAAATTCGCATCTTAGACCCCAAAATCATTTTATTAACTGGTGCTACAGCCCTAAAAGGTTTGTTAAGCGACAAGCGACCAATTAGTAAAATTCGAGGTCAATGGATTGAATGGGAAGGACGTTTGTGTATGCCAATTTTTCACCCATCATACTTGTTGCGAAATCCCTCCCGCGAACCGGAAACACCAAAATGGTTTATGTGGCAAGATATGCAGGCAGTAAAAGCTAAATTGGATGAATTCAAAGCGGTAAGTTAAAGAGAGCATGATAAATCTCGCTTTTACCAGAGTCTCGATCCCCCTAAATCCCCCTTAAAAAGGGGGACTTTGATGTTCACTCTTGTCCCCCCCTTATTAAGGGGGGCTAGGGGGGATCGAGGGTCTAATCGTCAAACAGTAGCTTGTTGGCAACTGGTATTAAAATAGGTAAATTATGTTAATCTAAAAATATTAAACCAAAAAAAATTATGAGTCAATGCCTTAATCCCGACTGCCTCCATCCCAACCCACCCATCACCCAATTCTGCCAAAAATGCGGAAACAAACTGCTACTCGGAGACAGATACCGTGCAGTAAAATACATTTCCGAAGGAGCTTTCGGCCGTACATTCAAAGCCGTAGACGAACATCGACTCGATACAATTTGTGTAATCAAACAATTTCTCCCGCAACTACAAGGGAATGCCGCCATCCAGAAAGCGACGCAGTTATTCAAACAAGAAGCAGTCAGACTGCGAGATTTAGGCAAACATCCTCAAATCCCCGATCTATTGGCATTTTTTGAACAAAATAAACGCTTCTATCTAGTACAAGAATTTATAGACGGTGAGGATTTATTAAAAGAATTAGAGCAGCAGGGAAAGTTTAGCGAAAAACAAATTAAACAATTACTGAATGAATTGCTACCGATATTAGATTTTGTTCACAACCAAAAGGTAATTCACCGAGACATTAAGCCGGAAAACATCATTAGAAATTCTCACGGTTCTTTAGTATTGATTGACTTTGGAGTTGCCAAGGAATTGAGCGGTAGTGTTTTGACTAAAGTGGGAACTGTAACTGGCACTCCTGGTTATGCGGCACCGGAACAAATGCAAGGTCATGTTTTTCCAGCGAGTGACTTGTACAGTCTTGGTGTAACTTGCATTCGGTTATTAACCGGATGTTTCCTGAAAGAGATAAATGGAATTTTGTTTGATGAACTTTTCGATCCGATGCAAATGCAATGGAACTGGAAAAACAAGACAGTTCATCTCAACAAGGACTTGGCAAAAATTTTAGATAAAATGATACTATTTCCAGTTGGTGCGCGCTATCAATCAGCAGGAGAAGTATTGCAAGCTCTTGATTCAATCTCAGTATTACCCAATCAAATATTAGCACCACTACCGCCAGCAAAACCCGTTCATTCTTCAGCAGGAGCTAATAAAATATCAGCTAAATTTAAACCAAAAGCCTCTTACTTCAAATCCTTTACTGAAGACTTGGAAAATGGCGTGCAGTTAGAAATGATAGGAATTCCCAGTGGAACCTTCACAATGGGTGCGCCAGACATTGAAGCAGAAAGCCAATATAAAGAAAAACCTCAACATCCTGTCACAATTCAACCTTTCCTTTTCGGAAAATATGCGATCGTACAAGCACAGTGGAAAGCCGTTGCTAAATTGCCACAAATTCAATATCATCTCAACCCAGACCCCTCTAAATTCAAAGGCAATAACCTACCAGTAGAAAATGTCTCTTGGTATGAGGCGGTGGAATTTTGTGCTAGGTTATCTAAACATACTGGACGCAATTATCGCTTGCCCACTGAGGCAGAATGGGAATATGCTTGTCGTGCTGGTACGACTGCACCGTTCTATTTTGGTGAAACAATTACTACAGATATTGTTAACTATAACGGTAATTACTCTTACAATAATTCACCAAAAAGTCAGTATCGAGAACAAACTACAGATGCAGGCAGTTTTTCTCCCAATGCTTTTGGTTTATATGATATGCACGGGAACGTCTGGGAGTGGTGCGTTGACCCCTGGCACGGTAGCTATTACGGAGCACCAACTGATGGTAGCGCCTGGGATGAAAAATGTAATGATAATCGCTATCAAAATTCTATTGAATTATTAGTAAAATCTCAAAATAATAAAATAGCAAGGGTGCTGCGCGGGGGGTCGTGGCTTTACCATCCGAGGAATTGCCGTTCTGCTTTTCGCTTTTTCAATACGCCGGAATTTGACTATCATGACTGTGGTTTTCGAGTTGTATGTGTTGGTGTATGAACTTCTCAACCCTTGATACTTTCTCATTTTGCATAACAATCTCGCAACCACAAACGAATCGCCTCAGCAATTGCGCTTTTCTCACTTTCTGCCGGCGACAACGGACTAACATCCGCCACTGTACCAAACCTAGAAACAATTTTTACTAATTCCCAGCCCTTCTCTGTTTTAGCTAAAAACAGCCAGTGATATTGCTGAATCTCGACTCGCTTTCCCCCGCGATATTGCCGTTCCAAAGTAGTAATAAAAACTTGACTGGCATTTTCGGGAAGTGCTTCTGCAAAATTTAAAGGTAGCGGTTCAAACTCCGGGCGACCTGCTAAAATTATTTGACGCTGCACGTCACCGATCGCCCTAGAATTGTTAGGAGCAAAGCCCGATCGCACAATTACCCGGTTAGCATAACTCGGTAAATCCTGCAACAGGCGATCGACTAAAGCTTCCAAATCAGCCGGACAGGGCGATCGCGCTAACAAACTGTACCGACTTGCGTTTATACTGCGATCGCCATTTGTGACAAAATTAGCAGCCAAAGTCGGACTTGCGATCGCAGATATTAGCAGATAAACACAGATTAACGCGGATGGAAGTTGATCTGTGTTCATCGATTCTGTTTATCCAATCTCTTCGCAAATCCGCGCAAAAGCCGCCACCGGATCGTCGGAAGCCGTAATCGGCCGCCCAATCACCAGATAATCAGCACCAGCTTTTAAAGCAGCCTTCGGAGTCATCGATCGCCTTTGATCGCCTCCATCAGCCCATTTTGGACGAACCCCCGGACAAACCAACAAAAAATCATCCCCGCAACTCATTCTTAACTGTTCCGCTTCTTGGGGAGAACAAACAGCACCAGCTAAACCTGTTTCCTTAGCTAACAATGCCATGTGCAAAGCATATTCCGGCAACTCTAAAGGTATCTTTAACTCGAAAGCCAACTGTCGCGAATTCAAACTCGTTAACAGCGTAATTGCAATCAATTTAGGAGTCGGTTTCTCAACCGCCGCCGCCCCTTCTACCAAAGCTGACTGTGCCGCTTTCAAAGCATCTTTACCACAAGTAGAATGGATGGTCAATAAATCTACATTGTATTTAGCAGCAGCACGACAAGCACCCGCCACAGTATTCGGAATATCGTGAAATTTCAAATCGAGAAAAATCCGTTTTTCCCGTTCTTTCAGAATCTCGATAATTGCCGGCCCGCAGCTAACGAATAACTCTAAACCGACTTTCCAAAATGATACATCTGGCAGTTTGTCGATCAGGGCGATCGCACTTTCCAAACTCGCAACATCCAAAGCCACAATAATTCGATTATCAGCGTTCATCTGCGTTTATCTTCCGTATTCATCTGCGGTTAAAAAAGAGATTCAAGACACCAATCGCACAAACTTATTTTTCCCAACCTGCAAAACCTTACCTGCCAATTCAGCCGGTGATTCAAAAGTGAGGTTAACATCAGAAACTTTCTCACCCTCTAATTTCACTCCGCCGCCCTGCATCAACTTCCGTGCATCGCCGCTGCTCTTACAAAGCCCGCTAGCACTCAGAATATAAAACAACTTGGCCGGAAACTCCACGCTTGCTAAAGAAAACTCCGCCACAGCATCAGCTTGTCCCGCCGCACCTTTGATTAGCGCGATCGCATCTTGTTGTGCCCGATCGCCCGCTTCCTTCCCAAAATACTGACTTACCACATCCACAGCCAAAAGTTTCTGTTTTTCTCGCGGATTTTCTGGCAATTCATCAAGCGGCAAATCTGTCAATAGCTCGAAATATTGGGCGATCGAGCGATCGGCAATTTTCTCCAACTTAGAATACATCGTCAGCGGATCTTCCGACAAAGCTACATAATTATTCAAAGACTTCGACATCTTTTGCACGCCGTCAGTCCCGATCAAAATCGGCATCAGCAAACCAAACTGCGGTTTCATCCCAAAATGCCGCTGCAAATCTCTTCCCACCGCAATATTAAACTTTTGGTCAGTTCCGCCCAACTCCACATCGGCTTCCAACACTACTGAATCGTAACCCTGCATTACTGGATACATAAACTCGTGCAGGAAAATCGCATTTTCCTGCTGCATCCTGTTATCAAATCCCTCTTTAGCGAGCATCTGCTGCACCGTCATCGTGCCTAGCAGTTCCAAAATCTTCGCCATGTCCAATTTTGACAACCACTCGGAGTTATAGCGAATTTCCAAACGTCCGGGCGTGTCAAAATCTAGAATCGGACGCACTTGGTCTAAATAAGTCTTGGCATTTTCCGCCACTTGTTCGGCTGTCAACTGAGCGCGCGTCTCCGACTTCCCAGTCGGATCGCCAATTCTTGCGGTAAAATCTCCGATGACCAGTACCGCCGTGTGGCCTGCATCCTGAAAAGCTCGCAGCTTGCGGAAGCAAATACTGTGTCCCAAGTGAATGTTCGCCCCTGTGGCGTCGATTCCCAGTTTGACTCGCAACGGTCGATCGACTTTTTCCAGCAGTTGGGCCAGATTTTCGTCAGGGTTGCTAGAATCAGGTCGATCGGGAAAAATCTCGCTGATGCCGCGGTAAATTCCAGAAAAGTTAGGAGAAATCATAAAAGAGCGATCGTCCATCATTATATTTTGCAAAAGTGCAGCAGAATTAGTTACACTCACTGATTGACACATAAACACACAACTATCAAGCTACTATAATCTCAAAGCTGACCAGCTTTTATTAGCAAACCCATCCAGAAAGGGATACCAGCCCCGACAAGAGTCGCGGACATCCCACAATTTTAGACTAAGGTTCAAACTCCTAAATTTATCAGTGGAGTAAATCTAAAATCTAAAATCTAAAACCTAAAATCTAAAATCGATCAACTGACAGCCTCCAGCCTTGCCATCTAAAATTAAAAGTCTTAAACCCCAAATCGAGTGAGGAAGTGAAATCCACGTGTCAACCAACGCAGTCCGCAAAAATACGGAAAACCCAGCCCCTGTATTCGAGTTTGTTCAGTCAGTCAGCAAAGTGACCGCCGGAACCATACTCAGCATGACCATGCTTGCCAGTTCCGTAGTCGCCGGCGGACTGGTTGGCCTAGCGATCAGCTTCCGCAATTTGCCAGATGTTCGCATCTTGCAAACCTACTCTCCCACCGAAACTACCCACATTTATGACATCAACGGCCGCCCCCTAGCCAGCATCCACGATGAAGCTAACCGGGATGTCGTACCCCTTGAAAAAATCTCCCCGAACCTGAAACGGGCTGTTCTGGCGATCGAAGATAGCAACTTCTTTACCCACAAAGGTATCAACCCCGGCGGGATAGCCCGAGCTCTCATAGTCAACCTAGAGAAAGGTAGAACTGTTGAAGGCGGCTCGACTATGACGATGCAGCTAGTCAAGAACTTGTTTCTATCTCCCCAATCAAAATTTAGTCGCAAGATAGCTGAAGCGGTAATGTCTATCCGCTTGGAGCAAATTCTTAACAAAGACCAAATTATGCAACTGTACCTAAATCAAATCTATTTAGGTCACAACTTGTACGGCGTAGAGACAGCTTCGAGAAGCTATTTCAACAAGTCAGCCGAGAATTTGAGCCTTGCAGAATCAGCGATGCTGGCCGGCTTAATTTCCGCTCCCGAAGAATACAGTCCTTTTGTCAACTACAAGTTGGCAAAAGAACGGCAGGAAATCGTTTTAACCCGGATGAGGGAACTCAAATGGATTACAATAGCTGAAGAAGCAAGCGCCCGAGCGCAAAAAATTAAGCTGGGCAAAATCACTTCTTTTGGTGGCTCTCAAGTTCCTTACGTCACACAAGCCGTAGTCCAGGAGTTGACACGGCGTTTTGGGCGAGATGCCGTCCTCAAGGGTGGAATGCGCGTTCAAACTACGATCGACCTCAAACTACAGCGCATCGCCGAAGAAACCGTCAAAGCGTGGCACGATCGACTTTACTATCAAGGACTTTTTTACGATCGCGACCAAGGTCAAATTGCCCTAGCAGCCGTCGATCCCCGCACCCACTTCGTCAAAGCAATGGTTGGTGGCGTCGATTACCAAAAGAGTGAATTCAACCGCGCCATTCAAGCACGCCGCCAGCCCGGATCTTCCTTTAAGCCCTTCATCTACTACGCTGCCTTTGCTACAGGCAAATACGGCCCCGATTCAGTTGTCTACGACTCCCCCGTCGGCTACCGCGACGGCGACGGATACTACTACCCTCAAAACTACGGCGGCGGCTTCTCCGGTGCCGTCAGCATCCGCAGAGCTTTGGAAGTATCACTGAACATTCCCGCTGTCAAGCTCGGCCAAGAAGTCGGATTGAATAAAGTAATTGAAATTTGCCGGGTGCTCGGCATCAGAAGTCCCATGGAACCCGTAGTTTCTTTACCCTTGGGTGCAGTTGACCTCACTCCTTTAGAAATGGCCGGAGCTTTTGCTACCTTCGCCAACAACGGCTGGCATTCCGACACCACATTTATCGTGCAAGTCACCGACAGCAGCGGCAACGTCTTGCTTGACAACACGCCCAAACCAAAATTAGTTCTCAACGCCTGGGCTGCGGCATCCGTCAACAGCGCCCTGCAAGGAGTAATTTACAACGGTACTGCCAAGGCTGCCCAAATTGGGAGGCCCGCTGCTGGGAAAACTGGCACAACTTCCTCAGAAAGGGATATCTGGTTTGTGGGTTACGTGCCGCAGTTGTCGGTGGCTGTTTGGATAGGCAACGACGATTACACACCGATGAGCTACGGTGCTACTGGCGGTACAATCGTTGCCCCTGTTTGGCGCGATTTTATGAGCCAAGCTTTGCAGGGCGTTCCTGAAGAAGATTTCAAACCTGCTTCATCTTTTGAACGACCGTGAACGAACCTGACGGTCAACTGAGTACAGTTAGACCGCAGGCTTCTTTTTCCTTTTTTGCAAAGGCTTTTTTGAGTGACGGAGTTCCCCCGCCACTTTGATCGCTCAGACCAATTTTCTTGATAAGTTTGGCTGAATTTTCATCTCGATCCAAAGACTCACCGCACTGACAAGAATGCCATCTTTCCGATAACTCTTTTGGTACTTTATTGAGGCAATTCCAACAATACTGAGAAGTTCCCTTCGGCTCGACAAACAAAAGATTTTTACCCAATTTCCAGGCAACATACTTGAGAACATTAGCAAACTGACCGTGAGCAGCATCAAGCATTGATTTATTCAAGCCGCTTTTGGCAGATTGACCGTTTGGCAAATAAACTAAATTACCATTGTCGATCTCGGTTTTAGTTTTAGCGCGTCTTGTCAAATTCTTGATACTCAAATCTTCAGCCACCAAAACATCGCATTTACGAAACAATTCATGTGCCGTCTTGAATTGAAAATCAAGTCTCGCTCTAGCTACAAATTGATGCAGTCTAGAAATCTTGCTTTTTATAACTTGCCAAGGTTTAGAACCCTTGACTCTACTAGCTAGCTTCGCCTGAAGTTTTGCTAATTTCTCGGCAGATTTCCTCAAGAATCTAGGATTTTCAATTCTTTCGCCATTAGAAAGGTAAGCGTAATTAGTAATTCCCAAGTCAATACCAAGAGTGTTTTCATCAGTCGGTTGAATTTCTGCAACCGGCACGGGAACCGTCTTATCTTCTAGCGTCAGGGAAATATACCACCCGTCCGCTTCTCTAATAACTGTCCCCGTCTTAACCGTTAATCCTGTTGGTATTGGACGATGGAATGCCATCGGTATTTGACCTATTTTGGCAAGGTTAATGCAAATCCTATTTTGCTCATCCTTGGCGATATCTAAATTATCTAATTGAGGATAAGTAAAAGATTTGTAGTAGTGAAATCCTTTAAATCGGGGCTTGCCTCTACGATTGCCATTTTTGTCGGGTGTGGTGAAATTTGAAAAGGAAGTTTCCACTCGGTTAATCACATCCTGCAAAACTTGAGAATTCAAAGTTTTGTAATCAGGAAATAGCTTTTTAGTATTTTTTAGATCGGCTAACTGGATGGTTTGCCACTGCACGTATCCGCCTTCAATATTCGAGAAAACATCACCTTTCCTGGTCAAAGGATTGCCTGATTCATCTTTCTTTCTGCCATCTCTAGTTTGCACTCTAGTCAGAGGAATATTTTGGTAAATTTCCTCAACAGGCACTATGGAAGCAATTAAAGGGCAGGCATTGACAGGCGTTCTTGTGGACTCCCACCATCTGAATCTTTCACTCAATCGGTAGTTGTACTGCCGGCGACAAAGCTCTAGATGAGTCGAAATTGTTGCTAGTTGGGCTTTCGTAGGTTTGAGGCGGTATTTGTACGTCAGTTGCATGAAAACTTCCTTTTTTTCGACCTTCCCACAGTATAGAGTGAATTCCCTGAAAGGGTGAATGAGTTTTATCGTAAAGATGTTTTGTGGAGCAGTTCGTATTTTATTGCTTCTTGCCGAGGTGTTACCGTCTCCATACTTAGGAAGTATATTGAGAATCAAGACTCTCCCAAAGATTGATTTGCGGTAACTGAGTCTAATTGTCGGGCTGGTGTTCCTCCGACCGACGAGCCTTTCATCCCTACGGTAATTTAGTCGGGGTACGGAGCGTAGCAATTGAGATTCATCCCCTCTAAATACACCGAGGGACTTCCCGGCTGCTAGTTAATTATCAGTTGACAGTTGACAGTTGATAGTTGTCAATTGTCAACTTATGATTGCTTTTCCAGTTCAGATTTCATCCGCTCCAGCGTTGAGTTCATTTGCTCAAACATCTGCTGGGGCGTGATGCCAAATTGATTTAGCTGTGTTTTTAACTGCTCTACAGTCATCTGAGCCATGAAGTCTTCAGACAGCTCGAAGCGCTTCATAAAAATACGGTAGCGATCCATCATTGATTCCATCTGAGCGATGAACATCTTCTTGCCTTCGCGATCGAATTTGCCGTAATTCCCGCCTAGTGCGACGAGAGATTGATAGTCTTCAAACAACAGCTTGGCTTCTTGCTGAACAATTTCTGAATCAAAAAATCCCATAGCTTTCCTAATTTTTAATATTGAAGTGATTTTGATCTAGGCGGGAAATCCCGCTGCTTTTGGTACTATTTTATCAGTTGCCGGAGGAACTCTCTACCGCTCAAGGCGCAAAAATCAGTAGAAATTTCCGTACAGGATAAGGCATGGGCATCGGGAATTGGGAATTGGGAATTGCGAAGTCGAGGGATGGGGCATGGGGTCTTTATGGCATTGGGCTTGCAATAACAACTGACAACTGACAACTGACAACTGACAACTGTCAACTGTCAACTGTCAACTGACTTCTTCAAACTTGTCCGATACGCTCAAGTGGCCAAAACCTCAATACAGCCCGGCCGATGATATTCTTTTTAGGTAAAAATCCCCACCTGCTAGAGTCGTTACTGTTGTTGCGGTTGTCTCCCATCACGAAGTATTGATTTTCCGGGACGACATAAGGCCCCCACTGGTATTTAGGAGGTTCGGCAATATATTTCTCAACGAGGGGTTTGTCGTTGAGGTAAACTAGACCTTTTTTCACAGCTACTGTTTGACCTGGTAAGCCAATTACCCGCTTGATAAATGCTTGGTCTGCGGTAAAGCCTTGTTCTTGCAACTGTTCCGGCGGCGCAAATACTACGATGTCACCAGTTTTTGGAGGTTCCAGGTAGTAGGATATTTTTTCGACTACGACGCGATCGCCCACGCGCAAAGTTGGTACCATAGAATCTGAGGGTATGAAGCGCGGTTCTGCCACCAACGCTCGAATCACTATTGCTAAAGCCAAAGCAATAATCACAATCTGAAGATTTTCTCGCTGCGATTTCCACGCTTTTTGCCACCACGGGCTTGTGCTGAGCGAAGTCGAAGTATCAGGTAGGTTTTCTGCTACTTCTGTACCAAAATTCTTTTCTTCAGATGTCATTTACTCCTCCTATAATTTTATTGACTCTTATTCATAAAAAAGGCAGAGAATTAAGATTCTCTACCTTTTTTATATGCTGATTTTGAGTTATTTACGATCGCGCAATTTGCGATCTTAAAACTTTACTCGCGATCGCACTTACTCAACGCACTTACTCAGCGCCTTGGGGCAGCAATTCCCGTTTTTGACCTTGCAGCACCTTGACAATTCCATCGTCGCCCACATCTACAACAGCGATATCGCCATCTTTGATGCGGCCAGAAAGGATTTCCTCAGCCAAGCTGTCTTCCAACAACCGCATGATCGCGCGGCGCAGGGGCCTGGCTCCGTAGCTGGGGTTATAGCCTTCTTCTACTAGCCGTTCCTTGAATTTTTCGGTCACTTCCAGAGTGATTCCCTGTTCTGTCAAGCGGCCGAACACTTCTTTGAGCATGATAACGGCAATTTCCTTGACTTCTTCCCTGTTCAACTGACGGAAGACGATAATTTCGTCAAGTCGGTTGAGGAATTCTGGGCGGAAGTAGTTCTTCAGTTCTTCGTTAACCAAGGAGCGAATGCGGTTGTAATTAGCATCAGCTTGGTTGTCGCCGAACTCGAAACCGAGGCCGCCGCCACCTTTTTCAATGACCTTAGAACCGATGTTGGAGGTCATGATCAGCAGCGTGTTTTTGAAGTCCACGGTACGACCTTTGGCATCTGTTAAGCGGCCGTCTTCCAATATTTGCAAGAGCATATTGAAGACATCGGGGTGGGCTTTTTCGATTTCGTCAAACAACACGACGGTGTAAGGACGACGACGAACTGCTTCTGTCAGTTGTCCGCCTTCGTTGTAGCCGACATAACCAGGAGGAGAACCGATAAGTTTGGAGACGGTGTGACGTTCCATGTATTCGGACATATCCAACCGAATCATGGCGTCTTCGGAACCGAAGAAGTAGCCGGCTAAGGCTTTCGTCAGTTCGGTTTTGCCGACGCCTGTGGGCCCGGAGAAGATGAAACTGGCGATCGGGCGATTGGGATTTTTCAAGCCAACGCGAGCGCGGCGGATGGCACGGGAAACGGCTTTCACTGCTTCTTCTTGACCGATCAAGCGCTGGTGCAAGGTATCTTCCATGTGCAGCAGTTTTTCGGATTCAGATTCAGTCAGTTTGTTGACCGGTACGCCCGTCCAGCTTGCGACGATTTGAGCGATATCTTCTTCGGTAACTACTGGCGAAGGGTCGGTTTCGCCGGTGCGGGCCGAGTCAGTTTTTTTGGCTTGGGAAATCGCGCGAATTTCGGCTTTGATCGTCATTTCGCGATCGCGCAATTCACCTGCTTTGTCAAAGTCTTGAGAACGCACCGCTTCGTCTTTATCTTTCAGGACTTGGCGGAGTTCTTTATCAAGTTCCTTAGCTGCGGGCGGCAGTTGGGAGTTGATCAGGCGGACTCTCGAACCAGCTTCGTCTACCAAGTCAATTGCTTTGTCTGGGAGGAAGCGGTCAGAAATATAGCGGTGAGACAGTTTGGCGGCAGCTTCCAGGGCTGTATCCAAAATTTTCAGCTTGTGGTGCTGTTCGTAGCGTTCCCGCAAACCGAACAGAATCTCGATCGTCTCGTCAACGGTGGGCTCGCCGACCATCACGGGCTGGAAGCGCCGTTCGAGGGCTGCGTCACGCTCGATGTGCTTGCGGTACTCATCTAAGGTTGTAGCCCCGATACACTGGAGTTCGCCTCTAGCCAAAGCTGGCTTGAGAATGTTCGCTGCGTCGATCGCCCCTTCAGCCGCACCAGCACCGATCAAAGTGTGCACTTCGTCAATCACCAAAATCACGTTACCCGCCGTGCGGATTTCGTCCATGATTTTTTTGAGGCGTTCTTCAAATTCCCCCCGGTATTTCGTACCAGCTACGAGCAAGCCGATATCGAGGGTAACGACGCGCTTATCTTCGAGGATATCTGGGATATCGTTGTTAGCGATGCGCTGGGCCAGACCTTCGGCGATCGCAGTTTTGCCGACTCCAGGTTCGCCAATAAGTACCGGGTTATTTTTAGTACGGCGACCGAGGATTTGAATTACCCGTTCGATTTCTTTTTGCCGTCCGACTACGGGGTCAAGCTTACCATCAACCGCCATTTGAGTCAGGTTGGCACCAAATTCGTCCAATGTTGGGGTTTTAGTGCGAGCTCCGCCGCCGGTGGCTGCGACTTCTGCCGTTTCTCCCAGCATCCGAATCACTTGGGTGCGGACTTTCGACAAATCTACTCCCAGATTTTCCAGGACTCTGGCCGCTACTCCTTCACCTTCACGAATCAGGCCGAGCAGCAGGTGTTCTGTACCTATATAATTGTGTCCGAGTTGGCGAGCTTCTTCGAGGGACAGTTCTAGAACCCGCTTGGCGCGAGGGGTGAACGGAATTTCGACTGCTACGAAGCCCGAACCGCGCCCGATGATTTTTTCGACCTCAATCCGAGCATCTTTGAGGTTGACCCCCATTGATTTGAGGACTTTGGCTGCAACTCCGGTTCCTTCTCCAATCAGACCCAGGAGGATCTGTTCTGTCCCTACGAAGTTGTGACCCAGGCGGCGAGCTTCTTCCTGGGCCAACATGATTACTTTTATTGCTTTTTCTGTGAAGCGTTCAAACATGGTTTATTCCCACCTGCTATGTGCCCGTTTTGAGGTCACGCTCGCACAACGAGCGTTTTTGTTCGAGTGTTAACTCGTAATGCTAATTCTAGCGCGACACTCCCACCGCGAAAGCCGCACTCGGCTGCGGTTGCAGATTCCAGGCTCATGTTGCAGGGTGGCTTTCAACTGGGAAGACCCAAATGGTGGCTGACCTACAACCTCCCCTAGACTGCAAGAAGATTGCTCTTCTCGGCCTGTGCCCAACCTACGACTACGTATTGATGGATTCTAGCACAATGTTTTTGATATGAAGTCTATTAATCCAGTCGGATGCGCGATCTTTTGTTAACTTGAGCTTGCTTTAAACTCTGTTCTCATTTTCTCCCGAACAACTTTTAGACCGCTGCGCGATCGATCGCTATTGTCCAAACACAGACACGCTACATATAACGTCCCTGCGTAATTCCTGTTAGTTTTTGTTGCAAAGTAATGCGATCGGTTGATACAATATTTTCTATAATTGTCAACGCAGAGCGACTATTTTCGAGATAAATCTATCCCTAGTCACGAGCCCCAAAAATTACCCACGGCTGATGGGGTTTATCTCTGAGAAATTCACCTTGCCAAGCATACTGAAGGTTGTTCTTCTAAAAATTGTTGAGCATTAAATGTTGAACCGTCCGGATGTCCGTAGCGACCCAAGAAACTCATTTCTTTAGCCATTGTACTATCCGTTACTTTACCATCATTAGCTCCATAAGGATAGTAAGGCCCAAATTCTAGAGGATTAAATGGAGCAGGATCGCGATCGTCAGTTCTTTGTGAAGTTTTGCCCATTCCTCTTGCTCCTAATGCAGATCTCTATCTGTATTATCGACATAGATTAACTTCGCTGTTGATAAGAGCTGACGATCGAGTAACATCATCAGAAGTTAAACTTAATCATAAGACCCCAAAAACCAGTTTCTAGAGGCTTCTGAGTCGTCGGTGCGATCGACCTATCTACTCGTTCTACTCGTTACTAGGCTCTGCCTGGTAATGCAGATCCGGAGGCTCTGCCTCCAATTTTCGCGATCGCAAGCCAAGAGAATAGAGAGTTTATCCATAATATTAAAGAATAGTTAAATTTTAATACAAAATACTAAAACTCTCAAAAACATATGATATAAAGGTTGAATTAATAGTAGGGTTCGCTCGCCAAATCGCAACCGTACTCAAATTCACCTCTGTTTCATCGTTAAGGAGGGAAAATATGCAACAAAGATTTTAGTGATCGTCCGATGGTGGCAAAAACACAATAGCTCACATCATTTAAACTGTCTAAGTCGGAAAATCAACCAACAACCAATTCAACGAATGTCAGGAACTCAGGGAATCAACGCCACTGAGCTTGTAAGAAATTGCAAGCTGTTCTGACCAGACCCCTTGAAAAAGGATACGTTATTTAGGTCACGACACCGACGAATGCGACGCCAGTTTTCCGCTCTGTCATCTGCGATTAAACAGTTTTAAAGTCACTGAAACAGTGTCGCAGGTCTAACAAGCCTTTATAACCAGGTCGAGGCGAACATTACCCCGTAAGGGAGGCTCCAAAAGAGCAAACATTATGCGTACAGGGTTGCAAGGTTTGAGGCGGTAACTGTCCTGCCGAAAGTACATTACAAAAGTACACCAAGTTAAGCAACTCCAAGGCGGTAATGGATAAAGAAAGATTCAAGGCGGTTGAAACCGCCGGGTCGTTTCCCTCTCAGGACTAAAGTCTCTGAGTTTCCCACTTACCGAGCTATTTTATGACAAATACTAATTCTACCTTTTCCAACTATCCTCAATACATCACAAGAGGAGGCGATACGGCTTTTGCACCCCCTTACATTCTCAATGAGACAAAACTCTATGGATTTGTCTTGGAAGGAACCTCGGAAAATTTACAGAATCTCTGCAACAAATATCTCAATATACCAGGCCAAGATCAATTCCAATACCGTCCTGCTGCTAACCGTGTGCTGATGGTATTTGATACGATCGCGCACATTAATTCTACACAACCTCCCGGCAGTGACAAAGGTTTCTTCTCTGAAACAGGGGAGGTCATGTTTTGGGTATTGACTGAGGCAGGAAAATAAGAGGGAGGGAAATTTTTGGTCGATCACCACACTTGGTTTATTCCCTATATTTTTGTCGATTATACACCAGCTAATGCTTTTCAACCCATAGCTTCATTGTCTTTGAAGACGAAGATAAACATGGTCGTTGGGCTCCTTGGAATTTACATTTTCCTTACTTTAAGAATGAATTTCCTTGGTTCGATCGAGATATTAAAGCTGGTTCCCCCTGGGAATACATTTTCAAGATGCTTGAGTTCATGCTACATATGTACTCTCAGTTTTGGCGGATTAATATTACTCCTTCAGAGCGTTATGTATTGTCTGTTCCTGGTAGCTACCAGTTTCGTCTCCGCGCCGATGGTTCCAGGTGAGATAATCGCCCTCGCGGGTTCAATAACCTCTACCTAACAGGCGATTGGGTCGATAATAGTTTCAATTCTGGGGTATCGAAGCGACTACGATCGCAGGAATGCAAGCAGCAAAGGCTATTATCACACAACAGTTCAGCCAGGAATATCATCGGCAGCAAAATTATGGGCGAGAATGATGCTTGGCCAAAACCTCGATCGCTTAACTTCTCGATCGCAGAAGGAGATTAGGCAAAGAAGATAGAGTAAAATCAAAACCACAGGGGAAAAGTATTCACATATAGCGCAGTATCTTGCCCGCGATAGTTCCCCATTCAGCTTTTTAATGCCAAAGTTTTGGGAGTATTTCCATCTTCGCAGTTTGGAAATACTCCTTGTAGCACCTTACTATAAAAAAAATGCTTAAACTTGACGGCTACCAAATTCTCACTCAAATCTACGAAAGTAACAACTCCAATGTTTATCGAGGCATCCGCCAAGACGATAACCAACCCGTTATTCTCAAATTCCTCAAAGAAGACTATCCCACACCTTCGGAACTCACCCGCTATAAACAAGAATATGAAATTACTCGGAATTTGAATCTTGATGGAGTCATTAAGGTTTATGAATTAAAACCCTATAAGCGGACTTTAGTTATTATTCTTGAGGATTTTGGCGCGTCATCTTTAAAACACTTGATGAATGAGTGTAAGGCAGCAAGCACGCCGGCATTTCCCCTACAGGAATTTCTTCGCATTGCTATTAAAACGGCTGAGATTTTAGGCAGTATTCACGCACAAAATATTGTCCATAAAGATATTAACCCGGCGAATATTATTTTCAACCCAGAAACCGGGCAGCTCAAAATTATTGATTTTGGTATTTCTACAGTCTTAACCCGCGAAAACCCTACCCTGAAAAATCCCAATGTTTTAGAAGGTACTTTAGCATATATTTCACCAGAGCAAACGGGAAGAATGAACCGTTCCCTAGATTACCGCACCGACTTTTACTCCCTCGGTGTCACTTTCTATGAGTTACTAACGGGACAACTCCCTTTTGAAACCACGGATGCACTGGAGTTGGTACATTGTCACATCGCCAAAGTGCCAATATCTCCCAATATAATTAATCCAGAAATTCCCCAAGCCATCTCAGATATCGTGGTGAAACTGATGGCAAAAACGGCTGAGTATCGATACCAAAGTGCTTTTGGAATCAGAGTTGATTTAGCAGAATGTTTGCATCAGTTAGAAACCAAAGGAAATATATCAGATTTCTATTTGGGTACTCAAGATATTTCTGACCAGTTTCAAATTCCCCAAAAACTCTACGGGCGCGAGGCAGAAGTTGAAGCCTTACTGACAGCTTTTGAGCGAGTAGCAACCCCCCTTTCATCCCCCCTTAGCAAGGGGGGACAGAGGGGGGTAGAAATGATGTTAGTGGCTGGTTATTCTGGCATTGGCAAATCATCGCTAGTAGCCGAAATTCACAAACCAAATACCCGACTGCGCGGCTATTTTACGGCGGGCAAATTTGACCAATTTCAAAAGAGTATTCCTTACTCGGCTGTTGTCAAGGCCTTTAAGGGATTGGTGCGGCAACTATTAACTGAAAGTGAAGCACAACTCGAACAATGGCGAGAAAAACTTAGAGCTGCTTTTGGTGCAAACGGTCAAGTAATTATTGATGTAATTCCCGAAGTAGAACTGATTGTCGGCGAACAGCCACCCGTGCCAAAATTAGGGGCAAGCGAGTCGCAAAATCGGTTTAATATTGTCTTCGGTAACTTCATCCGAACATTTTGTACAAAAGAGCACCCCTTAGTCATATTTCTCGATGATTTACAGTGGGCAGACTCCGCGACACTTAAGTTAATAGAACTGATGATGACAGACGCAGATATGCAATATCTGTTTTTAATTGGAGCTTATCGGGATAATGAGGTTAGCCCAATCCACCCTTTGATGATGACGCTTGATGGATTGCTCAAAGATGGAGCCACTATCAATTATATTACCTTAGCACCTTTAGAGCTAGAAAATATTAGTCAACTGATTGCCGATACATTATATAGCAACACTGATTCGGTAAAAACCTTGGCAGAGCTAGTGATGCAGAAAACAGGTGGTAATCCATTCTTTGTCAATCAGTTTCTCAAAACCCTGTACGCAGAAGATCTAATAACTTTTGATTCTCAACAGCATAGTTGGCAGTGGAATATCAACCAAATTGAAGCACAAAATATTACTGATAATGTTGTAGAATTGATGATAGGCAAGTTAAAAAAACTGCCCCCCCTCACACAGCAGGTTTTACGTTTAGCATCTTGTATAGGTGCTTCTTTCCACTTAAGCACTCTTGCTATCGTTAGTGAAAAACTCAAAGAGGTAATTTTCCCCGACCTAGTTGTGGCAGTTCAGACCGGATTCATCTTGCCGACATCAGAGTTAGATCAAAACCTATTAATTCAAGATTATAAATTTCTGCATGACCGGATACAACAAGCATCTTATGCTCTGATTGATGATGATCGGAAAAAAGCAGTGCATCTCCAGATTGGGCGGCTGTTGCTGGCGAATTTATCTGCTGAGGAACTGCCAGGAAAAATCTTTGAAATAGTCGATCATTTGAACTTAGCTGGGGAATTAATTGCTGATGAATCGGAACGGGTTGAATTAGCACGATTGAACTTGGAAGCGGGGAGAAAAGCCAAAGCTTCAACGGCTTACGCGGCTGCTTTAGAGCAATACTTTACTACGGGAATAGAGATGTTGCCGACAGATGCTTGGCAAGAGCATTACGATCTGACTTTTAGTTTATATCGAGAACGGTCTGAATGTGAATATCTATGCGGTAACTTTGAAAAAGCAGAAGAGTTATTTGGCTTGATATTAACTCAAGTTAAATCTAATGTAGAAAGAGCCGAAATTCAGAATATTCGTTTAGTTTTGTATGATAATACAGGCAAATTTGTAGAAGCTGTTGGCATTGGATCGGAGGCTTTAAAATCCTTGGGATTAAGTTTGCCTACAACCGATAAATCGGAAATTTTGTCTGCCCTTGACTTAGAGTTGGAGTTATACAGAGCCAATCTGGAGCATATCAAAGTTTCTGAGCTAATTGATGCCCCAGAAATGTTCGATCCAGAGATTAGAGCTTGTATGACTCTCTTAATGAATATTACTGGGCCAGCTTATTTCGTAGATCAAGATTTGTTGGCTTTGATTTCATTAAAAATGGTCAATCTTTCTCTGGAAAACGGCAACTCAGATGTATCGGCTCATGGATATGCTTTTTGGGGATTCTTGGCAGGTGCGAGATTAGTTGATTATGAAGTGGGTTATGAATTTGGTCTATTATCGATGAAGCTCAACGAGCGATTTCATAATGTTAATTTGGCTTGCAAAGTTTTTAATATGTTCGGTGGTCTGATTAATCCCTGGCGAAGCCATCTTAAAAAAGGAATTCCGTTTCTGAGGAATGGCTACCTAGCTGGAGTGGAAACTGGAGATGTTTATGTCAGCTACAATTCTTACCATTTGATTCTGCAAAGAGTTCTATGTTCTGATAATTTTGATAGCATTCTTGAAGAATCTAACAAACATCTTGAATTTCTAAAGAAAATAAAAAATAATGTTTTTGCTGGTATTCAGCAATTACAGCGGCATTTCATTTTAAATTTACAGGGATTAACCCTGGATAAATTTTCTTTTAGCGATGAGTATTTTGATGAATTGCAGTGCCTCCAGATGTGCGAGGAAAAATCTTTTATGCCTGGAATAGCAGCTTATAACATCTTTAAAGCCCAAATTGTATTTTTCTATGGTGATTATGAAAACGCTTTAGAATATATTAAAAAAAGCGATGAAATCATCGTTTTTATTTCAGGTATTCCCACTCAAGGCGAACATTATCTTTACTATCCTCTAATTTTAACGGCTCTTTATCCCACTGCTACCGATGCACAGCAGCACGAATATGGGGAAATTATTAAAGCCTGTCAGCAAAAGATGAAAATTTGGGCAGATAATTGTCCTGAAAACTTCCTGCATAAATATCTACTGGTGGAGGCAGAAATCGCTCGCATTACAAATAAAGAAATAGAATTGACATGGGACTTGTACGATCGCGCCATTGCTTCAGCTCATGAAAATGAGTATATTCAGAATGAAGCTTTAGGTAATGAATTGGCAGCTAAATTCTGGTTAGGGAAAGGCAAAGAGGAAATTGCCCAACTTTACATGAAAAAAGCCCATTATGGCTACCAATTTTGGGGTGCCAAACGCAAAGTTGAGGATTTGGAGCAGAAATATCCGCAGTTGCTACCCAAGGTATCTGCCAAGAAAAAAACTGATTTGCAGGCTACTGCTACTGGGATAGCTTCTTCAAAAACTGGAGGAAGTTCAGATATAGACTTGTCCACAGTTATCAAAGCTTCCCAAGTTCTTGCTGGTGCAATTGTCCTCGACCAATTATTAGCAAAATTAATGAATATTGTGCTGGAGAATGGAGGCGCACAAACAGGTTTACTGATGTTATTAAACAATGGTAAGTTAACTATTGAAGCGACTGGTCAATTCGATCCACAAAAAGTGGAAGTTTTGCAATCTATTGCTGTTGAAGACTGCGACGATCTGCCAATGGGGATGTTTAAATATGTCGAAAGAACTCAGGAAGATATAGTGCTATCAGATGCTACCAAAGAGGGTATATTCATTAGTGAACCTTATGTTGTAAAAAATCAGCCTAAGTCGGTTTTATGTGCTCCTATTATCAATCAAGGCAAATTGCTCGGCATTCTGTATCTAGAAAATAATTTGACTGCTGGGGCATTTACGATCGAACGTTTAGAAGTCCTTAAAGTTCTATCTTCCCAAGCTGCTATTTCGATTGAAAATGCCTTGCTGTATCGCACTTTAGAAGATAAAGTCAAAGAACGCACGGCTCAACTAGCTGAAGCGAATCAAGAAATTAGCACCCTCAATGAACTCCTGAAACAAGACAATCTGCGTATGAGTGCAGAACTCGATATTGTCAAACAACTGCAACAAATGGTATTACCCAAACAGTCAGAATTAGAAGCAGTTGACGGCTTAGAAATAGCTGGCTTTATGGAACCAGCAGACGAAGTTGGTGGCGATTACTACGACGTATTGCAACAGGATGGTCAAGTCAAGATTAGTATTGGCGATGTCACCGGACATGGTTTAGAAAGTGGCGTGTTGATGATTATGGCACAAACTGCTGTCAGAACGCTTCAGAAAATGAACGAAACCGATCCAGTGAAATTTTTGGATGTTATAAATCAGACTCTTTATGACAATCTCCAGCGCATGGATTCCCCGAAAAATATGTCTCTCGCCATCTTAGACTATGCCGGAGGTGTGCTGAAATTGAGCGGACAACATGAGGAAACGATCGTAGTGCGTGCTGATGGAACATTGGAGTGCATAGACACGATGGATTTAGGATTTCCCATTGGCTTAGTAGACGAGATTAGCGACTTTGTTGCTCAAGCAGAAGTGCAGTTAAATCCTGGGGATGTGGTGGTGCTTTATACTGATGGAATTCCTGAAGCTTTTGATATTAATAAAGCGCAGTACGGATTAGAGAGATTGTGGCAAGTTGTGATTGAAAATCGTCAGCTTTCGGCCGCAGAAATTCGGGAAGCTGTGATCGCTGATGTGCGGGAGTATATTGGTGTTCAGAGGGTGTTTGATGATATTACTTTGGTGGTGTTGAAGCAGAAATAGAGTGTTTATTAGCATGAGTTGGCTAAATTCTACTTTTCCTAGTTTTGCAATCTTCGTTACAAGGTACGTAGTTGCGCTTCAGCGCTCTTTCTAAGATTAGGAAAGAGCGCTGAAGCGCAACTACGTACCTAATTTGTCTGACGACAATAAAACCACCCTGTTTGGTTCGGGGGGTTAGGGGGGATCTGTCTTAGGTGAACCGTATTGGTCTATAAATCTCCATAAACTTACTAATTTCTAGAGCAAAATAGCCATAAGTTACTCTTAAAATAATTAAAAATTTTTCTCTATTATAATGCCAATGTGCATCTTTTGAAAGTTTAATTAGTCTTTCTTTTGGCTCTTGAGACAGATGGTTTATGGCTGGCATATATCTGGCGATCGCTTGCCTATGATATCAATTCCGTTAGCATCTGAATTATTAGCAGCCAAAATGAGGAGACGGCAGTGCCGTGTCCCTACAATTGATCGTGGTAGGGACACGGCACTGCCGTCTCCTCTATATCATTCCGATGGAGCCGGAATTGATATGATATGTTGATATTCTACAATATAGATGCACAGCAGCTTAGAATCTGCTATCCAGGATTTCTCTTTTTGTGCTGTTGGGCAGTAGAGCGACTGTTGTGAGCCGATCGCCAAAAGATGTCAAATGGGTTCTATAAATGAAAAGCGATCGCTACCAATGGTGAAAGATTACTCTTTAACTTCTTAGAGATGAAAGAAATAATACCCAGACTCTCAGGAAAAATCCTATGCAATTAGTGAATCATTTAAGTATAAAAACAAAACTCATAGTCATGTTGCTGGTAGTCAGCCTTTGCGCTATGCTTGCGAGCACGTTTATATGCTCTAGCAGTGGGAAAGCTATTCTGACCGAAAAAGTCTTTAACCAATTAACCAGCCTTAGGGCTGTGAAAGCTTATCAAATCCAAGATTATTTTGAAAACCTTAAAAACCACACCCAAACCCTCAGCGAAGACTTGACAGTAGTCGCAGCCCTACAGGAATTTAAGACGGCTTACAGCGAACTTGAAAAGTCTAAAATTCCAGCGAATTTTGACGCAAAAATTGATACCTACTACCAGAAAGAATTTTTAACCAAACTAACGCGAACTAACGATGGTTCGCCTGTTCTGGCAGCATACAGGCCAAAAACACCCGCTGCTCGTTACCTACAGTACCACTACATCGCTGCTAATCCGAACCCCGTTGGCAAGAAACTTCTCCTTGATACTCCAGGCGACGCCAGCGCTTACAGCCGCGCTCACGCCCTCTACCACCCTATTTTTCGCAATATAGTTGAAAAATATGGTTACTACGATATGTTTTTGATCGATCGCGAAGGAACTGTTGTCTATACGGTTTTTAAAGAAGCCGACTTTACCACAAGCTTGATCGATGGCCCCTACAAAGAGAGTAACCTAGCAAACGCGATCGCCGCTGCACGACAGGCAAAGGGAAAGGGGTATGTGAAAATAGTAGATTTTAAGCCCTACAGCCCTTCCTACGGTGCGCCTGCGGCTTTTATCGCTGCTCCAATCTTTAACGGCTCGGAATTTATTGGTATTTTGGCGTTCCAGTTTCCCGTTGACAAAATTAACAATGTGATGACTGGTAACAAAAATTGGAAACAAAGTGGTCTGGGCGATTCAGGAGAAACTTATCTGGTTGGGTCGGATTATCTAATGCGCTCTGCATCTCGTTTCCAGATAGAAGACCCAGAAGGTCATGCAAAAATTCTAGCCTCTATCGGTACTGATGAAAAGACCATCAAGAAAATCAAAGAGTTCAATACTACAATCCTCCTACAGCAAGCGCAAACAACAGGAGTGAAGGAAGCGTTATTTGGGAAACAGGGCACCCAGGTGATCGACGATTATCGTCATATTCCTGTTTTGAGTTCTTATTCTCCACTAGATATTGATGGATTGAGGTGGGTGATATTGGCGGAGATGGATGTTTCGGAAGCCTATGCGTCAATTCACTCCTTTCAAAAAACAATTGTGATGGCAGCTACTGCAATCATCGCGATAATCACGGTTGTTGCCATGTGGCTGACCGCAATCTTTGTCAGACCCATCAAGAAGTTAATCGCTAGTGCCCGCCTGGTGGGGGCTGGAGAAGTTGACGCGGTGGTTAAATCTGGTTCAGAAGATGAATTTGGAGAGTTAGCTAAATCATTTAACCAAACGATAGGCCGCCTTCGTGCCGAAACTCAACTAATTCAACAGAAAAATCGCGAAAATGAAGCATTAGTCTTAAATATATTTAGTCCCGCAATAGCCAAACGCCTCAAACAGGGCGATCGAGCAATTGCCGATCAGATTTCTCATGTCTCGGTTTTGTTTTCCGACCTCCATCGATTTACTAAGCTCTCTCAAACCATGTCAGCTCCCGAAGTTATCGCTCTGCTTGATGAACTGGTAACAGCCTTTGATGAAATGACCGAAAAATACGGTTTGGAGAAGATTAAAACTATTGGTGATGGTTATATGGCTGTATGCGGGCTGAGTGTGCCACGTTTGGATCATGACAAACGCACGGTGGATTTTGCTTTGGAAATGCTGGCGTTTGTCCACCGATTTAATTATGAAAAAGGCTTGGATCTAGACGTAGAAATCGGTATCAATTCAGGAGATGTGGTTGCAGGTGTCATTGGCAAAAATAAATTGCTCTATGATGTTTGGGGTGAGAGCGTAAATATTGCCAATAGATTGAAGTCGGCTTGTCCCCCCGGCGCAATCTTTGTGTCTCAAGATATCTACGATCGCCTGCACGATCTCTACGATTTTGAGTTGGTTGGTGAAATTCAAGAATCTGGAAAAGAAAAGTTAGTAGCTTGGCAAATCACAAGTTATAAGCTTCCAGTAAATGTTGGATCGGAGGAAGTCCATGAATAATTTAAGCTCTTCAAACGACTGGGAGATGTGGGCAGTAATTGTCGGATTAGGGTTCCCACTCCTCGTCGTTTTACTAGGAGAGGTTATTTATCACCTACAAAGGCACGCTAGACCACTGGCGACTACCCTGCTGGTTATAAAAAACCTTGTCCTGCCGGTCTTAATGGTGATGATTTTAATCAGGAATGTCCTGAAGCTTGACGTTAATGGGAATTTTCCCAAGCTCGTAGCAACACTGTTCTGGATATCTGCCATCTACGCATCTCTCTCGCTGCTTAATGTGATTTTGTTTGAAGAAGCTGAGGCTAATACATGGCGGGCACGGATGCCCAAATTGCTGATCGATCTTTCTAAGTTTTTTTTGGTGCTTGTAGGAAGTGCGATCGTGCTAGCGGCAGTGTGGGGTGCTGATTTGGCCGGTCTTGCTACTGGATTGGGCGTTAGCTCAATTGTGATCGGTTTGGCGCTTCAGGACACACTAGGCAGCGTCATGTCTGGCATGGCGCTGCTTCTAGAACGTCCCTTTAGCGTTGGTGATTGGTTGCGGATTGGAGATATCGAAGGTGAGGTAGTTGATATCAATTGGCGATCGGTTCGCCTGCTCACTCTCCAGCGCCAGATGATAATCGTTCCTCATCAGTTCATTGGAAAAGGAATCATCTATAATTACAGCCAACCAGAAGGCATTTATAACCAACGCCTCAATATTGGTTTTTCCTACGATAGCCCGCCTAATCTCGTGAAGCAGGTACTAACAAGTACAGCCTTGGCTACCCAAGGAGTATTAGCGGAACCGGAACCAAATATTAAAACCAAATCCTATGATGAGACTGCAATTATGTATGAGGTGGAGTTCTTTGTCAAAAACTTTGAGGATGTAGACCAGATAGTCGATCGATTTATGACGCGAATTTGGTACGCAGCGCAGCGAAACAACTTAACGTTATATCGTTACCGATACTCGTATCCTGTGGAACCTGCTGATAAGGCAGATAGCGCTTCAACTAAGTTAGCCCAAAGCCTGCACTCAATTCCCGGATTTATGCCTTTAGCTAGAGAACCCAAAAATTTGGATGACTTAGGTAAGGGAACTATTTTACAGAAGTTTGGTGCGGGAGAGAAAGTCATCCGGCAAGGCGAGCCTGGTAATGCTTTGTACATTATCATTGCGGGTCAGGCTAAGGTCACAGTCAGGAACCAGTTTGGCATGGAGTTGGAGGTAATGACTATCTTGCGTGGTGAGTTTTTTGGGGAAATGGCACTATTTAGTGGGGAACCGAGTCCGGTATCAATCGCCGCCGTTGACGATTTGCAAGTTCTTGTCATCTACTCAGATGCTGTAAATACAATGATTGAACGCCAACCAAGCTTGGGGCGCGAGATAGGTCAAATTATAGAGGCGCGAAGCAAAGCGGTAAGTATGGCCGCCCAGGCAGATGTTTCGTCAAGAGTTCAGGTTGATTCCCTATGAGGATTTTGAAGTAAATTGATATCGAGTAACCAATTAAGGGCTCGGGACTAATTTTCTGTTCGGCTTGTGACAATTTTACCATTCTTGGGGCTGGTGAAAAAGCACGGTCATAGACCGTGCAAAGCATAACGAATCACAACCGCCTATGCAAGACCCATTGGTGACAAGTTAAGGTGACTACTGGTGTGTAGATGCTTTGGTAGTAGGTGATCTTCTCCCAAGCTAGAAGCGAATGGACGGCAGAATCTGGCAGCAGCTTCTGGCAAGGTGAGGCAACACTCTGCAAAAATTGTTGGAGAGAGAATGGACGCACGATTTGGCATTGCCGGGAAAGAGATCTTTTGGTTTGTAAGGCAATTATCTATGTATATCTTGCCTTACAGATTTTTTTTGTCACTTTTTCAGTGCCATTTGACTAAAGTCCGCAAGAAAGAAGGACTGAAGTCCGAACGATCGAACCTATTGGGTTCGAGGCGACTTTAAGATTAGCCCATTTTTTTCTTCTTCCAAGCTTCAACAAACGGCAAAAACACCGACACTAATTCCTGGCGACTCATCACCAAAGTTGGAAAAGAAACCCTCGCATAATTCTTACCCACTTCCAGCGGAAAAATCGCTTGGGATTCCAGCGGTAGCCAAACCGCACCCGCAGCCTTGACAATTACCCAACTCCCAGCAATATCCCAAATTTTAGGAGTCGCTTCAACTCCTCCCATCGCCACACCGGAAGCCACCATTAAAAAATTGTAACTAGCCATCCCCAACATCCGAATTTTACTCGGAAGATGAGGCCCAATTCCCACACTCCGCGAACACAAATTAAAAATATGATTTCCACTCAGTTTATCATCACTCGGGCGAATCGGGCGATCGTTTAAAAATGCACCTTGAGGCATATTTGTCAATACAGGATCGTCCGCCAAATTCTCTGCATAAAAACCGTGGAAAGTTTGATTCAGGGGTGGCAAATGCACGCAGCCAAAAACTGGAGTTCCGCGATATAATAGACCTAAAGAAATCCCCCAAATTGGAATGCCCCGAGCAAAATTAGTGGTAGCATCGAGAGGATCGACAACCCAACACCATTCAGTATCGGGTAAAACGTGCTCTCCTTCTTCGCTCAAAATCCCGTGACTGGGAAACGCAAGTGCGATCGCATTTCTAATCTCTGCATCCGCCCAATTGTCAGACTGCGTAACCAAACTGCCATCAGATTTCTCATCCGCTTGTGCAGAACCGAAATCTTTCAAAAACTGCTGTCCGATTGTTTTGACAGTTGTCTGAGAAAAAGTTAGAATAGAGTTCCAAAAATCTTGCATTAGTTACTGGTTTGTAGGAGAAGACGGCGGTTGAAACCGCGCTGATAAAAACGAAGACGGCGGTTGAAACCGCGTCTACAAAAACGAAGTCCGCCTCCGCGGACTGAAGAGAACTTTCTTCAACCCGCGGAGGCGGGTTTGGTCTGTATAGACGCGGTTTCAACCGCCCGGTATTCTCAGTCTAATTCATTTTCAAGGATAGTTGCGATCGCACTTTTAGCATTATCCTGAAATTCTGCAACATCCACCAGACTCAACAGATACAAAGCGAAAATCATACCCACAGCCGGCACTGCAAAAACCAACCCGTAAGCCAACATCGGCACTCCAAACAAAGTCCTGCCAAAATCCAAAATAGCACCGCCGCTAACCGTAGCAAAACCCCGCGCCATCGCCTGCGACAAACCCCAAGCGCCAATAAAAGTCCCCGCAGTTTCCGCAGCCGTCAAATCCAACATCAAACTCAGTGCCCCCGTCGTTGTAATTCCCGAAGCTAACCCGAAACACATCAAAGCCGACTTAAACACAATGGGATTACCAGTAAATCCCGATAAAATAATCAAGCCAAAACAAGCCGCCACCGACAAACAACCCAATCTAATCGTATTTTGCTTGCCAATCCGCGGCACAATTAAAAAACCAGTTGCGCTCAAACCGATGAGAACACCAGTACCGTAAATAGCATTCAACCGCGTACTTTCCGAAATCGGCATCTTAAAAATTTCCCCGCCGTAGGGTTCCAAAACGGCATCCTGCATAAACAAACAAATTGTCATCACCAGCAGGAAAGTAAAAAACAAACCAGTTTGGCGGCTAGCAGTCAAAATCCGCAGCGCACTTCCTAAAGTAATCTTATCTTCTCGATTAACTGCGATCGATCGCGCCCCGTAACGCGAATACTTCTTCTCAACCCCAAAAGTTGCAATCCCCACCAACAGCAAAACCACCGCCGGCACCTTCACAAACAAACCATTAATCGAAGCCTGCAACACTTCCCGCGGCACATCCCCATCAATCTGCTTCAGCAAACCGCTGCTGACAATCGCCCCGATAATAATACCAACCATCAGCATCGACCACACCACACCCACCAACTTCGATCGATCTTCCTCATCGGAAACATCCACCAACAAAGCAGCAAAAGGAGTCGAGCTCGAACAAATCGCGATACCGTAAACTGCAAAAACCAAACCCAGCAAACCCACCCAGCCGTAAGTCGGAGTCGTCCACCCCACAGCGTCTAAACTAGCGCCCAAGCGCCACATCACCTGCACCGCCAAAAAAGCCGAAATCACAAACAACAGCCCTCCCATCCACACGTAACCCGTGCGGTGATGGCCAAACAAAGGCTTAGCATCCGACATTTGCCCGAACCATACCCTCGCTGGCGCCACAAACTGGTGCATCGCCAGGGTACCAGCCACCACAGTAGCCGGAATCGCCAACTCCTTAATCATCACGCGATTGAGTACCCCCAGGGTCAAAATCGACATCATGCCCAGCCCCATCTGAAACAAGCCCAGGCGGAACATCGTCGCGAGGTCAATTCTCTTTTGGGCAGCAGTCGTGGAATCTGTTAATGTAGAATCTGGCAAACGGTCGATCGGCATAACTTTTCAAATAAAGACAACATTTGAATTTATAGTAACTGAGATATTGCAATCGGCCGCCATTATACCCACAGCTAGAAGCTCAAATGACATTATTCATATAAAAATAAAGAGAATCAATATAGCAACCGCCACCTGAAAGCGCGGACATAAATAACCTCATGAATCGATCCCCGATCCCGCGATCGATAAACCGTTTGATTCCCGTACTATGTAACTGTCAACTGTCAACTGTCAACTGTCAACTGCTATAACTGTGGATTTACCAACCGTGACAACTATCACCCTAGGACAAAATGGCCCAGCCGTCATTCCCCTGTGCGTCGGAACTTGGGCTTGGGGCGACAAACTATTTTGGAACTACGGCAGCAACTACGGCGCCGCCGAAGTAGAAGCAGCATTCAACACATCCCTAGATGCCGGAATCAACTTTTTCGACACAGCCGAAGTCTACGGTAACGGCTTGTCAGAAGAATTGCTGGGACAGTTTATCAAAAAAACTAGCCAACCCGTGCAAATAGCCACCAAATTCGGCCCCGTACCCTGGCGGATTACCGGAAAATCAGTTTCCGAAGCCTTGAGTGCCAGCTTAAAACGGTTGCAAGTAGAACAAATAACCCTCTACCAAGTACACTGGCCTTTTAGTTTTTTACTGAGTCAAGAAACTCTGATGAATGCCTTAGCAGACGAAGTAAAACAAGGCAGAATTCAAGCAGTAGGAGTCAGCAACTATTCCGAAGAACAGATGCGCGAAGCTCACAAAATACTAGCAGCCAGAGGCGTCCCCCTAGCAACAAATCAAGTCCGTTACTCATTGCTATCGCGGCAAGTAGAAAAACAAGGAATTGTACGTGCAGCCTCGGAATTGGGAGTAACAATTTTAGCTTACAGCCCCTTAGCCCAAGGATTGCTCACCGACAAATACACAGCCCAAGAACCACCTACAGGAGCCCGGAAAATGGACTCCCGATTCGGCAAAGTGGGCCTTGAAAAAATCGAATTAGTCATGTCTACCTTGCGAAAAATGGGGAGAAAGCGCGATCGCACGCCCGCGCAAGTTGCCCTAAACTGGTTAATAGCCCAAAACGGAGTTATCCCAATTCCCGGCGCCAAAACCGCAAAACAAGCCGAAGAAAACGCAGGCGCCCTAGGCTGGACTTTAAGCCAAGATGAAGTCAACCAACTAGAACTAATGACACGTCCCTGGCGAGAATAAATCTCTAATAGGTATGTAGTTGCGCTTGAGCGCTCTATCCGAGGTACGTAGTTGCGCTTGAGCGCTCTATCCGAGGTATGTAGTTGCGCTTGAGCGCTTTATCCGAGGTACGTAGTTGCGCTTTAGCGCTCTTTAAACGCGATCGCACAACTACAAACAATCTACCAGATGCGCCCAAAAATGTCAGTTCCACAATCCCTAGCCGAACTTTCCTCTTCCTATGAAAAAACTATTAACTGACTGGGGTTTCACGCGCCAAGGCTGGAGCAACAACAGCCGGGGCGAATATTTAGTTTTTCTGCAATTAGTATTACTTGCAGCATTTACAATCTTACCAGTTTATCAACTACCCGGATTCAAAATTCAATCAACTCAATTAATTTATCTTACCTGGTTTTTAGCAAGTATTCTCAGCTCTATCGGATTAACTTTCATCATCAAAGGACTGATAGATTTGGGGAAAAACCTCACACCTTTACCCTATCCCAGAGAAGACGGAGAATTAGTCCAAACAGGCATTTACGGAATAGTGCGGCATCCCTTGTACAGCGGCGGCATCTTCGCAGCCCTCGGCTGGACAATCTTTCAATTCAGTTTATCTCATTTAATAGCGACTGCAATTTTACTAATATTTTTTGACATCAAATCCAGACGCGAAGAAACTTGGTTGAGCGATAAATATCCCGACTATTCAGAATACCGCCAGCGAGTAAAAAAACTAATTCCGGGCATTTATTAAAAGTTCGATATTGCTCGAACGACAGTTTCGTTCGAGCAATCGTTCTCTGACATACTCGGCGATCGCAGGTTGTAGCATTAAACTGGTGGATGCGGTATAATTAAGCGATCGCTCATCGAAAATCAGCGATCGCTCGGCCAGCGCCTCCAATGCTTCCATCAGTTGCCGTCCCGAAACTTCGGGCAAAATTTCAGCTTTTAGCTTCGCAGGAGTCGCTGCTTCTTGGTTAATGGCTAACCAGTACATGATTTGTTGTTGCAGGGGAGACAGGCGATCGAATTGGCGATCGAGCAAATCCCACAAATCGCTAAAAACAGTATTTCCTTGCGCTAAAAATGCCTTTGTGTCACCGCCAAAAAGTGTTTGAATAGTCGTTGCAGCAAGTTTTATAGCAAGGGGATTCCCACCAAAGTAGTTGACAATATCTCTACTTTGTAGTAGCGTTGCCTTTAATCCTTTATCCGCAAGGATTTGCTGGCATACAGGCGGTGAAAGGCCGAAGAGTTTGAGCGATCGCACGGGCAAATTTTCACCCGATCGCACAGCAAACCCGCCGGGTTGTTCTCGTCCGGTTAAAATCAGACAACTTTGGTGTGGTTCGTCAGCAATGCGGGCAAATAACTGTCGGTAATCTTCATAACCTTGTTGATATTGTCCGCTGCGATTTCCTGCTTGCAAAATCGACTCCAGATTGTCGAAAATTAACAAACAGCGTTTTTGCCGCAACTGTTCCATGAGAGCATGAATAGAGTGATTGGTTTCGGCTGATGAATTAGTTAAAATTGGTAAAATATCGCTGAGGATAGCATCTAATGTCGGTGCTTGCTGCAAACTCCGCCAGATCGCGAATTCAAATTTAGATTGAATTTGCTGAGCGAGTTTGACAGACAGAGAAGTTTTGCCGATACCGCCAATTCCAAAAATACCGATCGCACGGGTAGAATCGCCGCTAATCCAAGTTTCTAATGTTTCTAATTCCTGCAAGCGGTTGTAAAAATAGGAAACATCGATCGCTTCTCCCCAATCTTGGATGCCCGCACTGCTCTGCTGGTAGCGGCGCAAGACAGCGTGCAGATTGTGCTTTGAGACTTTTTCCCCAAGAATTTGAGAGAGAGTTCGCCACAAAAGCGAACCGATGTGTTTGATATAGTCGAGTTCGTAAAGTAGGCGATCGGCTATCTCTTGATAAGAATGTCCTTCCCAAGTTTCCAGAAAGACGTGGGATTGAATGTCAGTGAGTTTTTGCTTTTTGTTAACGGATTGTAATATACGATCGACTATGGCGATCGCCTCTTGTCCTTTCATAGTTTGTTATTTTGCCCTGTTCAGCAAATTTACTGATTATTCTGGGTATTAGTCGCATTTCAGGAAATATAAACAAATTTACACAATTAATCGAAAGCAATAGGGTTACAAGCCCTCGATACAGGCTGTGAGATAAATTCCCTTATCTAAAATTTAACATCTAAAATCGATTGACTGCTAGCAGTCTTTAAGGGAATTTACGTAAGTTTACAAAAGCTTGTCACTTTTTCTCACCGGCAGGGCGATTGAAGGGGTTTATTCTTTGAATTAAGTCAGAGCAAGAGTTGCTCTGACTGTTGAAATTTAAACCACATTCAATATTTTGACACTAAAGGAGAAATATGAAACCTTCTAACGAATGCTTTGAACTAATCAAAAAGTGGGAAGGACTCCATAAGAAGCTTCCTGATGGACGGATTAAAGCATACCGAGACCCTGTTGGTATTTGGACAATTGGTTATGGCTCGATCGAGCATTTGGATCGCAGCCGACCGATTTTAGAGGGTGATATTATCACCCGAGAAGCCGCAGAGCGGTGGTTGCAAATTGAGGTTGCAGAAAAAGCAGAAGATGTCGAGCGCTTGTGCCAAGTTAAACTCAAACCATGTATGTTTGATGCCTTGGTTTCTTTCACTTATAACATCGGCATTGGCGCATTCGGCGAGTCAACTCTGTTGCGAGAATTAAACAAAGGCAATTATCAAGGAGCAGCAAGGGAATTCGATCGTTGGGTACATGGTGAAGATAATGGCACAAGAAGATCGCTCCCAGGATTGGTCGATCGTCGAAACGACGAAGAAGCTTTATTTCGGCGCGATGGTTTTTCAGATATAGATGTAGCAATAGGCTTTGTCATAAAGCCTAAAGATTTGGCTCAACCGCCGAAGGGAGATTTTCCCTATAAACCTGCTCCCATACCATTACCGTTCACTCGTACCCTTCAGAAACGACATATTGGAGAAGACTGTTACATACTTAATTGCGCTCTAGCAGGACTCAAATTTCTTCGTTTAGGTTCTCAGCCTAACGAATTTACTGACATTACTGATAGCGCAGTCAAGCTTTTTCAAACCCGCGAAGCTCTTAGCCGAGTTGATGGTAAGGTAGGTCCAGAGACGCGACGGGCTATAGAGAATGCTCTCAAGCGTGCGCGTGAAGACGTATCTGTCAATTCATCTGGAATAGATGGAGGTGTATACTGCCGTCTCACACGTACACGAAGAGATGCCTACGAAGGACTTGAATGGTGCAAACTCGATTTCGTAGATCCACAAGGCAATGTAGTTGTTGATTCATTAGATGTTATTTCTGGTGAACCGGGTGCTCAGAGCTTTTTAATGTGGGACGATCCTGAAAGTCAACCAAATAATGGGGCACCTATCCCACAAGATAACTACTACATTTCGGATATCGACTGGGCTGGTGGTAAAGACAATTACAATGCTTCACACCCCATAGATGGAGATGGACTCGGGCCTGTATGGGTACCTCTTGTTAAAGCGAAAGAGCGTTACGAAAGTTGTGAAACAAAACGTATTGGCTGTCGAGATGCCTTCGGCTTTCATGGGGATTGGAACTGGATTCAAAGTCGTACCTGGCCAGGCAGTATAGGATGCGTGTGTCCTACTACAATTGATGATTTGAGAAAACTTGTGAAATTGCTCCGCAAGTACGATCCACGCCTGTTAGTTGTGGACTGGGGACTGTAGATATTTTTAAACATTTAGGAGGTCAATCAAATGGCACATTCTTCTATGATTGAGACTAAACCAAATTCTTCTGAACATGGAGAGGGATTTGCCGAATTTTTTCAGGAGAATAATGGACAATACTCGGCAATGCGAGCCATGAGTTTTATTGCACTGATTGCAGCGATTGTGTTTGGCGCGATCGCAATAAATACCAATAATTCTGCTGGCAAAGACATTACAACTGCTTTTTTAGCTGCTGCTTTCGCACCAAAAGCTATTCAAAGATTTGCAGAAGGTTCCCCGCCTAAGTAAAGTCGAGTTAAGGCGATCGCACTTACAACCTTCATCTCCTAACAAAATCACGGGAAATGAAGGTTGCAGGTACGCGCGAGCGAAGCTATCCCGAACGCGCGTGCGTTCCCGAAGGGTAGGGAATCGCTCTTTCCCCTGATTAATACTAATAACTAATAACTGATGACAGTTGACTCCGAAAGCAGTCAACTGTCAACTGTCAATTGTCAATTGTCAACTATCAACTGACTTTCATTCATGCCGCGTACCATCAGGCATCACCGCGCCCTTTAAATTTGCCCCGGTCAAATTTGTCTCCAACAGCAAAGCATTCCTCAAATTAGCACCCTTCAAATTAGCACCCTCCAGATTAGCCATCCACAGATTCGCCCCCTCCAAATTCGCCCCCTCCAAGTCAGCATTAACCAAAAATATACCTTTCATAAAAGCACCTGTTAAGTTAGCATTTTTTAAATTATTCCCTCCCAAATAAGCATCCTCTAAAAACGCCTTTTCTAAATTGCTTCCCTCCAAATTTGCCCCTACTAAATTGCTGCTTATCAGGTAAACACCAGCCAAATTTGCCTGTTTCAAGTTAGCATTTACCAAATGGACACTCCACAAATTGGCATCTTTGAGGTTAGCATTTTCTAGATTGACGCCTTCCAGAAAAACTGCACTCAAATTAGCCCCGGAAAGATTGCACCCCCGGCATTCTCTTGCTACAAGCAATTGTCGGACTTGATGCTTGACTGAGGAACCGTTGGCTGCGAAAATTATTAAACCTGTAGTTGCTAAGCCGATCGCCCAAACAGTCGCCATCCCGATCGCACTTACAATCTTTCTTTGTGTCATGCCTCGAAAATCCGGGATTAGTATAAAAATATACCTATAAATTCTAGTGTTGGCGATGGCGTTCCGCCCCGCAAGCTACGATTTTTTTGCTGCTCTTCCCTTCCCTCATGAAAAAACAGTTAAAACTTCAATTGCTAGCGATCGCCCTTATTTCCATCATAGCAACAATCGCTGTTGGGTGCGATCGCCTGCTCAAAAAACCTTTCCAACTCCCCCCATCAGCCAAACAAGAACCCTGGCCAGTGCAAATAGGCCTGCGAGTCGGCCTGATCCGCGACAACATCCCAACAGTCAACCGCATTGTTTTAGTCCCCGACGAAGCCACATTCTTAGCCGCAATCCAAAAGTGGAATTTCAAAGGACACTGGCCGATTCTCATCGAAGATCAAAAATATGCACCGATGTTTTTGCAGCGCTTCCAACCCGAAGAAATTGTCCGTTTACCCAGCATCAAACAGGAGATCCCAAAAGGTCAAAAACTCCAACAATTAATGCTGAAGGCAACAGCAGCAGCCTGGAATGCCACGGATACTCAAACCTTAAAAGCAAAATGGAGAGAACTCGGCTGGGAACCGCCAGGAGTAGTCATCACATCTGAAAATGACCCCGCACGTTTAGCAGCAGTTGCCTTAGCAGCAGCCCGTGGCCAACCCTTAGTATTTCTCGAAGGCAACTTCGGAAAACCGAACGATAACCTTAATACCGCCCAGTGGAAAAATCTGCAAACAGCAGTTACAAAAGCTGTTGAATCTACCGGATATTTTTACTCGCAACTCGGAGATGCGATCGACACAATCACGATTGTACGCCAACTAGCAGTAAAATATCAATCCCCGCAAAAGCAAGACGAACAATGGGCTGTTACCGACGGTTTGGGGCGACATCCCAACGGTGAACGTTGGGCCGCGGCTGGCTGGATTTACGGATCCCAAGTGCGATCGATCTATCAAGCCATGTGCGCCATATTTCTCGACAGCGAAACAGCTATGCTGTATGACAGTTACCCAAAAGAAGGAAATTGGGGAAAATATGAAATGGAGTCAGCAGCTAGCGGACTAAAAAGCATAGGTTTGAATGTCGAATTAGTGCAAAAACCCCAGTCTACTCTCCAATTGTGGCGGAGTTTAGTAGCATCCAAACCGTGGACATTTGACTTAATATTAATGAATTCCAAAGGCTATCCCAAATCATTCCAAGTCGGTAACGGCGACGCCTTGGTTGAGGATATACCAAAACTGAAATTTCCCGCAGCAATCCACATGATTCACAGTTGGTCAGCATCAGATCCAGATGATGCAAATACCGTTGCTGGCAGGTGGTTGCAAAATGGTGCTTACGCCTATGTCGGCAGCGTCAACGAACCTTTGTTATCTGCATTTATTCCACCTAAAATAATGGTCGATCGCCTAAAACGAGGGGCACCTTTTTTAATCGCAGCCCGCCAGCTAGAATCCCCGCCCTGGAAGGTGGCCACCATCGGCGATCCGCTAATGTCGATCGCCAAACCCAAACCCAGAATCCCGGTCGCGCAACAACCGATATGATATAGCAGCGGACAGTTGGCAGTGGACAGTTGACAGTTGCATAGTACGGGAATCAAACCATTTATGCTTGACGGGTATCGGCTATATTCATGAGGTTATTTATGTCCTCACCGCTGTGGCAATTGCTATATTTGCGATCGAACAGCCACCATCAAACAGGTTTGTAGTGAGGACTTTAGTCCTATTCCCTGAGGACTTCAGTCCTCACTACAAAATTTCGATTTGAGATATTTTATTCGACCTAAAATCTCAAATCAGAGCATTTAGTTCCAGTGATTTTACCAGAAAGAATTGGTTGAAAGCCTCTCCGTTTTAGGGAGAAATTAAAATCAGACCATTCATTACTCCAATCCTCTTCCTTCTAGGTAGACATCGGTCTCAAACTGTCAACTGTCAACTGTCAACTGTCAACTGTTAAACAGACTGCTAGATGGCAGAGCCTCTAATGCGATCGCCAGAAACTATAAGACTGTAGATATAGTTAATTAGGATTATCGCTCAGTTTATCTAATTTTGAATGTCACTGAGCATACAATTATCAGCTAAAATTCACTCACCCTCAGAAGCGGTCATTCCATCCCAGCCGCCAGCCCCAAAAATCTGCCATAAAATACGCCTTAATTAACTTGTCAATTCCTCTGAAATCACTCAAAATGAAAATAAGAAATAAAATGTAATATTTATCTAACTTCTCACAGAAGAATGAACCGCTAAATGAAAGCCACCCATCCTGTGGAGCTGCTGCCGCCCGGCTCAACCGCAGAAACTCCGCATTCCTCCCGCCTCAGCCCGCTGTTCAGCCGCCTGCATCCGAACCCAGAAACCCTCCTGCTCGTCCTCTCCCTAGTGATCGGGGGAGTTACTGGCGCAGGCGTCGTCACATTTCACTACCTGATCCACTTGATCCACAGCCTGATGCTGGAAGACTTTATGGGGGCGATCGCCTCTTCGGGATCTTGGACACTAGCGTGCATTCCCACCCTCGGCGGAGTCATCATCGGGCTGATGCGCTGGCGGTTTCGCGATTTTGGCCCCAATATGTCATCCTTAATTGCCGCCACCCGCGGGCTACAAGAACTCTCCCCCCTCAAACCCATCACCAAAATGGTGGCGGCCTCAGTATCCCTGGGCACCGGCGCCTCCCTCGGCCCGGAAGCCCCCAGCGTGGAAATCGGCGCCAACTTCGGAATGCTGCTAGCTCAAATCTTGCAGCTTTCCCCAGAACGGCAGCGCTTGCTCCTCGGCGCGGGAGCAGCAGCAGGCTTATCCGCCGGGTTTAACTCTCCCATCGCCGGAGTCTTTTTTGCCTTAGAAGTCGTACTCGGTAGCACCTTCGCCACTTCGTCAGTCAGCGTTGTCTTGCTCTCCGCCGTAGTTTCGGCGCTGATCGCTCAAATTTGTTTGGGAGCTCAGCCGGCCTTTGCTTTGCCAATCTACGATGTCCGCAGTCCTCTAGAACTGCCTCTTTACATGGGATTGGGACTTTTGGCAAGCTGTGTGTCCTTAGCTTATACAGAAGCAATTCAATTGGCCGATCGCTGTTTTCAAGGAAAAACCCGAGGATTTGCTTGGCTGGGACGACTGCCCCGGCCGCTTCATCCCGTCATCGGCGGTGCGATCGTCGGTTTAGTCGCCCTGCAATTGCCTCAAATTTTGGGTGTGGGCTACGAAACAGTCCAAGCAATGCTCCAAGATGTCAAATTTTCCTTGTCTTTGCTGCTGTTGCTGCTATTCGTCAAACTGGCGGTGACAGCTATCAGCCTCGGTAGCGGTTTAGTGGGTGGTATCTTCGCCCCGGCGATGTTTTTGGGAGCTTCGTTGGGTTCGGCTTATGGCATCTTTTTGGAAATGATCCCGGCATTGAGCGATCGAGTCGCAGGCCCTGCCGCCTACGCAATGGTGGGCATGGCCGCCGTCCTCGCAGGTAGCGCTAGAGCACCGCTGACAGCCATTCTATTGATGTTTGAATTAACCCGCGATTATCGGATTGTATTGCCTTTGATGGCCGCAGTGGGATTGAGTGTTTGGTTGGTGGAGTTTGTGAATCGTCGATCGACAGCCCACAGCCTCAACCTCCAACAAATGGGCGTAGATGTTGCTGTCAACGAGCCGATCAAAGCCAGGGAACAGTTGCAGGATTGGGAAGATGTTTTGGGCGATCGGATCGTCACAGAATTGATTTCTTGCCAACTGCCGATCGATGACGAACACAGGGACGATGAGCCCGTGCTGGCGATCGGCAACTCACATTTGCCAGAAAATGTCAAGCCATTACCTGAAACAAAATCTGCCGTTTGACCGCTCTCAAATCCTGTTGCTTCGCCACCAAACCGATAACCTTAAAACTAAATCTGACTACTATGATATTTATCAACCCGAAAACCGATTACGCCTTCAAAAAAATCTTCGGTTCCTCACAAAGCAAAGAGATTCTAATTAGCTTTCTCAACGCCTTAATTTATGAAGGAAATTCCACCATCGAAGACTTAGAAATTATTAACCCGAATCTGCCTCCCAAACTAGAAGGCTTAAAAGATAGTTATCTCGATGTGAAAGCCAAACTCAGCGACGGCACTTTAGTAATCATTGAAATGCAAGTGCTCAACGTCCAGTCTTTTGGCAAGCGGGTTTTTTACAATGCAGCTAAAACCTATGCTTTTCAATTGGAAGCAGCCCAAGGCTATCGACTATTGAAGCCAGTAATTGCTTTGACAATTACTGACTTTGAGATGTTTCCTGAGAATGCAGAATTTATTTCGAGATTTGTGTTAAAAGAAGTCAATAAAAACTTTACATATCCCGAAAATGAGCTAGATTTAGTATTTGTAGAATTGCCGAAATTTATCAAAGGAGAGGAGGAACTTGAAACTTTAGCAGATAAATGGATTTATTTCATGAAAAATGCGAGAAGTCTGACATCAGTCCCAGAAACAATGGATAGTATACCAGAAATACATGAAGCTTTTAATATTGCGAATCAAGCCAAGTTGAGCCGAGAGGAAGTGGCAGATTTAGACAAAAGAGAACAGTTTATTTATGACCAACAGGGAGCAATTATTAAGTCGCTTAACGAAGGCATAAAACAAGGCATAAAACAAGGCATAGAACAAGGCATAGAACAAGGCATAGAACAAGGAAAGCGAGAAGAAAAGTTGGCGATCGCCCGACAATTACTTTCACAGCTAGATAATGACAAAATCAGCCAAGTTACAGGGCTTACCGTTGAGGACGTGCAAAATTTGCGGGGCGATTCCTAAATATTCCAACAAACTACGCCTCACTGATTGAATCACTACTACAAAATTAAAGCCATGATATTTATCAACCCAAAAACCAAATACGCCTTCAAAAAAATCTTTGGCTCCTCAGAAAGCAAAGAGATTCTAATTAGCTTTCTTAACGCCTTAATTTATGAAGGAAATTCCACCATCGAAGACTTAGAAATAATCAACCCAAATCTGCCGAGGCAACTTGCAGATTTAAAAGATACTTACCTCGATGTCACAGCCAAACTAGACGATGGCACCTTAGTCATTATTGAAATTCTAGTTCTCAACGTTCAATATTCTGGCAATCGGGTATTGTACAATGCAGCCACAACCTACGCATTTCAATTGCAAAGAGGAGAAGGCTATCGAATGCTCAAGCCATTAATAGCTTTAACCATTACAGATTTTGAAATGTTTCGCAACAGCCCTAACTTAATTTCGAGATTTGTGTATAAAGAAGTTGAAAGCAATTTAAACTATCCCGAAGATGCCATGAATTTAGTGTTTATAGAATTACCTAAATTCCATAAAGAAGCAAGTCAACTAGAAACTTTGACAGATAAATGGATATATTTCATGAAATATGCCAGAATGCTCTCAGAAGTTCCCGAAACAATCGATAGCGTACCGGAAATCCACAAAGCATTCGATCTTGCCAATCAAGCCCGGTTAAGTCGGGAAGAAGTAGAAGTTTACGAACGCAAGGAACAGTTTATTCACGACCAACAGGGAGCAATTATTAAAGCTGTTGAAGAAGCAAGACAGGCAGGAATACAGGCAGCAAGAGAACAAAGAAAACGAGAAGAAACGCTAGCGATCGCCCAACAATTACTCTCACAGCTAGATAATGGCGCAATCGCCCAAGTTACCGGGATTAGCGTTGAGGATGTGCAGAATTTGCGGGTAGATTCATAGTTTAAATTAATTAGGCACAGGGAGTGGATTTGTAATGTCACTAGACTATCCTGAATATGAAGAACTACGCAAGCAAAGTTGGTTCTTGGGATTGCTTTGGCGTATAGGTGACTTGGGATACTATCTTGGGCTATTTGGCGCATTAGGATCGCCATTAATGATGATTTACAGTCAACTCACGCGAAAAGGTCATTTGCCCTGGCATACAGCCTTATTGGGTGGATTTCTGTGTACAGCATTCTGCGTTTGCATCTTTTTGGCTTCCGCACAGCTTAAAAGTTTTGCGTTCAAAAGAGGAGACGCTTTAAAGAATAAACGTTATCGATAAAGCGGACGGCACGAATATCTTGGTGCTGGGTTTGAGGTTACTTGCCACGATTTATCGCCCGCACTCAACCCATCGCTCTGGCAAACACTGGCGCTACACTCAACTCTGGGGTAAAATAATCAAATATTATCAACAATCGGCAGAGAGGGGCTTCGGTGGCAGGAAACGAGGCAACTGCGAAAAACAAAAGTCAGAAAAAACCCGGAAAAACCCCCTTGGGTTCCAGTCATTACGGCTTGTTAGGGCTGCATCCTTCAGCCTCTGCGATCGAAATTCGGCGATCGTACCGGGAACTGAGCAAACTCTACCATCCCGATACTACCGACTTGCCACCCGCAGTCGCCACCGCCAAATTTCAACAGCTCAATAACGCCTACGCCACCCTCAGCAACCCAGAACGCCGCCTCGCCTACGACCTCAAAATAGGTTATTCTCGCCTGAATGTGATTCAGTCGCCCCCGGGCTTCAACACTCCGGTTTCGGGATCGAGTAAAAAAACTTCTAACTCGGCTTACCTAGATCCCACGGATCGCCCTTTGTCCCCCGGCGAAATATTCGCTCTATTTATCATGGGGGCTACTTTAGTCGGATGCTTGGTACTGGCGATCGCGATCGGCTTAATTCGTGGCAATTGACAACTAAAAGTTCTAAATTAAAGATTAACTACAGTTTTCCCAATTCCCAATTCCCAATTCCCAATTCCCCATTCCCCATTCCCCATTCCCAATTGCTCATGACTCTTCCTTCCGCTGACACTCCTTTGTACAGCCATCCACTCCCAGAAATCGAGCAGTGGCTAAAAAGCCGCGGCTGCGAGCAAGATCGGCGAGAACTCCACTGCTGGCAGATCGATCGACCAACCTGGAAAGCAGAACTCTCCCTCGATATCGATCAACTCACTATCCGCTATATTGACGCCGGAGCCGACGGCCAAGACATTCAGCGAGCCTTCAAATACTCGCTCTCGCGTCACGACATTGAAGATGCCGTTTTCTCAGGCCCCTAATTTGATTTTAGATTGGCGATTTTAGATTTTAGATTGAGGAATATACTTCAGAATCAATACCTAATTGGCAACTGAAAAATTAATCTAAAATCTAAAATCCAAAATCTAAAATCCAAAATCCAAAATCGTTTTTAGATTTTAGATTGAGGAATATACTTCAGAATCAATACCTAATTGGCAACTGAAAAATTAATCTAAAATCCAAAATCTAAAATCCAAAATCCAAAATCGTTACACTTTGCCAAATCGGCGGCTGCGCTGCTGATAGTCAGACAAAGCGCGGTGAAACTCCGATCGATCGAAATCCGGCCACAGCGTCTCAGTAATGTAAATTTCCGAATAAGCCATTTGCCACAGCAGAAAATTGCTCAGCCGCATTTCCCCGCTCGTCCGAATCAGCAAATCCGGATCGCAAACATCAGCAGTATACAAATAGCGTTTAAATAAAACCTCATCAATCTCCTCTGGCTGCAACTTGCCCTCTTGTACCTGAGTGGCGATCGCCCGACAAGCCTGTACAATCTCCTGGCGGCCACCGTAATTCGTCGCCACCCGAAACAAAATCCCCCGATTGTGCTGAGTAGCCGTCACAGAGCGCTCGATTTCCGCCTGCAAAGACTTCGGCAAAGCCTGCAAATTCCCCATAAATTGAATTTGCACGTCCTCGTCCACCATCTCGCGCAATTCTTGCCGCAGCTTGCCCTCAAACAAACTCATCAAAAAATCCACCTCCCCGGCCGGCCGGCCCCAATTCTCCGTCGAAAAAGCATAGGCTGTTAAAGCTGGAATTCCCCAATCTTTGCAGCAGCGCAGCAGTTCTTTGAGAGCGCTAGCTCCTCGGCGGTGCCCCGCAATCCGTGGCAACCCCTTATTCTTAGCCCAGCGCCCGTTTCCGTCCATAATCACTGCTATGTGCTTAGGCAGTAGTTCTTGTTGTAGATCCGCAGGCAACTTTTCCAAGCAAATTCCTTGACTCATGGTTTCTCCCGATTACCCGACTAACGGCGCAGTATCCGTTTTAACAGTGTCACTCCCTTCAATCCTATCTGCCGTCCGAGATTGCCGATCGGAATTGGAGTCACCACTCTTTCTCCTTCCGACGGAAACAGCTTTGCTTCTAGCAATTCCTTAAGTTTGCTGCTAGTCAAAGGTCGATTTAAAGTTCCCATCTGCGCCAGAGAAATCGAACCGGTTTCCTCCGACACCACGACGCACACGCAAGCTTGCACCCGTTCCGTAATCCCCATCGCCGCCCGGTGGCGGGTTCCCAACTGCCGCGAGGCGCTGCGATCCGACAAAGGCAAAATTACCCCAGCCGACACGATCCGCGAAGCCCGAATCAAAACAGCCCCATCATGCAGCAAAGTTTGCGGTTGAAAGATAGTCTGCAACAATTCCTTAGAGACTTCCGCATTTAGCTTCACTCCCGGAACTGAAAAATCCCGATCGTCGATCGGAGAATCTGTTTCTACAATTAATAAAGCGCCCGTGCGGTTTTGCGAAAGTTCTTTTACTGCGTCCACAATTTCATCTATTACGCTGTCGGGTTCGGGAGTTGGTCGGCGATCGCGTCCAAATAATTGTATAATTTCCCCCCGACCCAATTGTTCCAGAAATCGGCGAAACTCCGACTGTAATATTACCGCCATTGCCACAGCAGAACCCGTTACCAAGCTGTTGAGCGCCACGTGCAACAGCCTCAATCCAGCCCAGTTACTCACCGCCGCCGCCAGCATCAAAATAATAAATCCCCTTACCATCCAAAGCGTCCGGCGCTCCCCGACAATGACGAGCACCAAATACGCAAGGGCAAATACCAGTCCAATATCGATCGCCTGAATCAATAAGGACTGAATGAGGCCAAAGTCATAGCCAGATTGTTGATTGTTCATGGTTCATCGAACCTTACCGCCTGTGAACCGCGAACTATGATGCACTCGAACCCGTGAACCATGAACAGTTGTTATTCCAATCGCGTGACTGAACAAGCCAAAAGTAAAAAGTTTAAAAACAATCATCAAGAAATCCCAATGAATCATCTTACTTTTTACTTTTTATGTTTTACTTCTTACTTTTTAGTTCCGAGTCTTTCAGGAAGGCGATCGAACCTCAGCAAATCCTCGTCAGTTTCCCGCTCTACGATCGTGTCAACTTTCCCATCTTTCACCAAAACCGCCGCCGGTCTGGGGACTCGGTTGTAGTTAGAAGCCATGCTGTAATTGTATGCCCCTGTAGCCGTAACGACGAGAATATCTCCCGACTGACACTCTGGCAACTTAGCATCTTTAATCAGAATATCGCCTGATTCGCAGTGTTTGCCAGCAACTGTCACTGTTTCCGTTAACTCAGCAGACATTTTGTTGGCTGCGAGGACTCGATAAACTGATTGGTAGGTAATTGGACGGGGATTGTCCGACATACCGCCATCTACCGATAAATACGTCCGGATTCCTGGAATGACTTTTTTAGCGCCCACCGTATAAGCGGTGACGCAGGCTGAACCCACGAGCGATCGACCCGGTTCGCAAAGCAATTTTGGTAATGTTGTCAAATCATGATTTTTGCAAGCTGCTACCATTGCGTCGCAGACTGTCTTAGCCCAATCATCTATGCTTGGAGGATCGTCGGATTCAGTATAGCGAATACCCAACCCACCGCCAATATTAATTTCTGTCGGCTTCAACCCGTGCCCAATTGCTGCTTTGAAAGCCTTAACGATCACATCTGCTAAATCGTGGTGGGGTTTCACTTCAAAAATCTGAGAGCCAATGTGAGCGTGTAATCCGACGCAGGATAAAGACGGCTGCTTGCTGAGGTAAATGAAAACATCCTTGAGGGAGTTGGGATCGAATCCAAATTTACTGTCGATTTGACCAGTTTTAATGTAGTCGTGAGTGTGACACTCAATTCCAGGCGTAAACCTGACCATAACTCGTATCCGCTCACCGGCTTTGTGACTGACACCCAATTTTGCCAACTCTGCGAGATTGTCTAAATCCCACAAATTATCTGCAATGATTGTGCAGCCACTGGTGACAGCTAGTTCGATTTCCTCGCGGGATTTGTTATTCCCGTGAAAGTAAATTTTTTCTGGATTCACGCCAGCTTTTAGTGCTGTCTTAATTTCTCCGGCAGATACCACATCTATGCCTAAGCCCTCGGAAGCCGCGATCGCGCAAACAGCCAAACAACTCCAAGCCTTAGAAGCATAGATCACTTGAGATTCGCCCGGATAGTACCGCTTAAAAGCCTCTCGGTACTGGCGGCTGGTCGCCCGCAGCGTTTCTTCATCTAAGATGTACAGTGGCGAGCCAAATTTCTCTACCAAGTCTGTTACGTCGCAGCCTCCTATTTCCAAATGATTCTTACTGTTGACGCTGGCTGTCAGCGGTAAAAGCTCTTGATTGGGCGATCGACTTTCCCTGGGTTCTTGAGACTTAGACAGATACTGAAGTCCAGATTCCACTTTTTCGATAGATTGAGTTAATACCATCGCGCAATAACTATCCTTACTGTGTTCTCCAGTGTACAATTGACGGCAAGCAATTGGGTCATCAGCGCCCAGATTGATGCTTTTGAGTAATTATTAAATCTAAAATCCCCTGTGCCTTTTCTCGGAATCAAACATCTCGCCGCCGAACACCTCAACAGTGCAGTAGAGCTCGATCGCCTCTGTTTTGGCGGACTTTGGACGATCGAAGGCTACAGGCGCGAGTTAGACAGTCCTAATAGCGATTTACTGGGTTTGTGGACATGGGAAACTGAGGGTTCTGAATCAGCTCACAACCAGGCGGGTACGCACCATCCACCGCTCCTACAGATTCGGGGCCGCACGCACCATCCACCGCCCCTACAAGTTCCCCCAATACTCATCGGTATCGGTTGTCTGTGGGTAATTTTAGAAGAAGCTCACATTACCATTTTGGCGATCGATCCGCGCTTTCAAGGTCAGGGTTTGGGACAAGCTCTGCTTTGGACTTTGCTAAAATCGGCACACCGCAGACAGTTAGAAAGGGCAACTTTAGAAGTGCGAGCCTCTAATTTAGTCGCACTGTCTCTGTACCACAAATTTGGCTTTAAGGAAGCAGGACGGCGAAAGCGATACTACGCAGACACAGGAGAAGATGCTGCTATCCTGTGGCGCAGCGACATTGAAAAACCCGAATTTCAGCAATATTTGGCGAATCAAAAAGTGAAAATTTGCGATCGGCTCCAGCAGAAAAACTGGCAGGGGTCGATCGATAGTTTTGAATTGTGAGCGAACATCTAGTGTATCTGATGAGCGCTCAATTCAAAATAAGTGATTCAACGCTCAAAAGATGATCTGTTGCTGTGATATAGCCTTTCTCACATTGATTCGCGGACGAATCTTGACCTGAAAAGGTTGGTGGTGTAAGGGTTGTAGCATAACTCAGCATACCTCATCTTTCGCTTGAAAGGCTATAGTTTCAGTTCAATTGTCATCTTCATCTCCCAAAAGACAGCAAGCTAACAGCATTACTCTTGCATACCTGCATACAGTAGTCGTACAAATAAGCGGACACCATCATCATTCTTCAAAGTTGCATATGATGGAGCTTCGCTGTTACCGATCGCACGCAAATCTGACAGCAATTCTGGATGGAACTGGCAAGTAAAAGAACGTCGAATTTTTTTGGCTTCAAAGTCTTTGTAGTTAATGCACGTAGCCGAACATTCTGTAACTATTTCGCCATTAGCTGCTGTCGAACAAAGAATTTCCACAGAATCAGGCAGTTGTATCAGCCATGACAGAGGACTTCCAGCTATCAAATGCCGATAAGGAATAAGGGCGTCATGAATACTTCGGTAAGCCCAGTTAGCAAACAGTACAGCTTCTTCGTTGACTTCATCTGAGTGAAACATCGAAATTGATACTTCATGCTCGTATTGAATCGTCGTGTCAATGACACCTTCATGTGCATCTGCTGTTACAGAGTGGGCATGGATGAGTTCCCAAGGAATATCTAAGGCATCGCCGTCTGGAGACTGATAGGGTAACAACACGCGATCGCCAACTTCCTTCGATTCATTGCGCGTCACCGCAAAATGCCGATCGTTCCAGCCCTGGGCAACAACCCGCCCATCACGTTTTTTAACTTGAAGAGTCTTACCTATTGCTTCGATGCGCCCTGCAACCTCTTGCAACGATCTCAGAGCAATACCTGAGCGATCGCCATCCAAAGATGTCATGCCCAGGACTTCTTTGACTGCACGACGAATCAGTCGTATGTTACCTTCAGCAGCCAGTTGGTGGCCTACACAGATGAATATTGCAGGGGCACTGGTGGGCGATCGCGAAATCAGCAATTTTTCCACTAATGCAAACATATCCTCTCGCGGACAGGCTGGACTTGTCCAAGTCGATTCATCGTATGTCGATGGATCGCCTCCTTCCACTACTACGGCATAACCGCAGGTAATTGCCGGAACAATTATTTCTGGATCGATGATTCCCGTTGACCAAACTGGCAATAATACTGAGTCGATATCGGCAACTTTTTGAGCAATGTAGGCAACGTTTTTGGAAGCCCGAACATCTTCTCCGAGAGTGTTAACGCCTACGTGTTCCCACGGTTCAATAATGGTTATACAGTTCCGCAACAAATTAGGATTTTTGAGCAGAAACTCCACATCTTCCCGTGAATTTATGACTTTTTCTAGAGGCTGGGCGTGTCCCCATTCAAAAATGCCATCTTCAGCAAATAATTCTTTTTCTCCCGGTGGATTTAGAGAATTTCTATCTGCCAAGAAATACCCTAACAAAATATGTGCTGATTCAAAATCTAACCTACCTTCATGCAAGTAACCAGGAGTTAATCGCCAGTCCGCTATGGTGGTTTTATTTTTGCTAATTTTGACAGATTCTATCATGTTGATTTACCTCTGGTATTTGTTCATTAAACTGAAAATACATCGTCCATAATACCAATTTTACATGAAGTTGCATAGAATGAAGATACAATATTAAAAGGCATCCGATCTGATGGCACGTCAACTAATTTTGGCGATCGCCAAAAATACAGGCTCTATATTTCGATGTTTCATAGATCGTCGGAGCGATTGATAGAATCAGATCTAGTTGCTTTTTAGCCCCTGCAACCCGCCGCCCAGTATACCCGATGCTCGCCCAACTGACAATATAACCGAAGCCCGAAATGGAACTATTTCAGGAGAGGGGCTTGTGACCTTAGAAATTAACGAATCTCCTCCTACTCCCGTACCGGAGAACTCCTCCCCCTTCGCCTCATTTTTGACCTTTTTGGGATTGGGAGCAGTCCACTTGTGGAGAAAGTCGAGAAAGGGAAACAAATAATAACCTTTACCAACCTAACTTTAAGCGGGGCGTAAATAGAATTACTTAGACTTTTAAAATATTGAGTTATTTGGGCAAAGAAATCTAGTAAATTTACGGGTTTACAATACCGCGAGCAAGCTTGAATTTGTATCTCAAGATGTTGTTTTCGTTAATTGCTGCTACAAACGAAAAAAAACTCACTGTTGCGGGAGAAGCCTTTCAAATCAGGAATATCTTAATGAACATAAAATATGGACTGACCGCTATCCTGGAACATATTAGACCTGTTGCAAAAAAAATCACGGAGTTACAATTAAAGGCTTTGAGTTTTAGACCTGAGAGCTAACTCATAATTTTAAAGTGCCGATCTAACCTGCAATCTGCTCCACTTAAGCCAAACCCTTCATTATAGCATAAAATTATTTTGCAATCTTGTCTAATATTAAATAAAACTGCATGGCAGGTGTGACGGAGGAGTCTCCCACGCCTGCCATACTGTTTGTGACAAGTATAACCGACCGATGACCGATGGTTAAATTATGCTTGTTCTAGCCTATGTGTGCCAATGTGCGATCGGGTGGTTTTCTTTTAGGTCGATCGGGTGATGCGGTACTGGTACAATTGGTGGTATGCTTCCTAGCCGCTATTATCTCTGTTAAATAAATTTTTAGTAGGCGATCGGGCTAATCAGCATAACACAATTCTCGCATCCGAGTTGCTGACAGCGGCAGTCCCAATTCTACCAGCGTTTGCAAATACTCGTCAGGCGTTTTTGGCGGATTTTTGAGCCTGATTCTTTGCTTTTCTGCCGCTTTGCATACTGTTTGCCAGTTGAGGTCAAGCAAGTGTAAAATAAAATCATCTGGATGCTGCGCTAAAATGTCGTAAGGCGCAAGAACTTCTTCGGGAAAATCTCGGAGATTGAAAGTAATAATAAACTTAGAACGAGAGTGAATTGCCGCAGCGAGGACATGGCGATCGCCCGGATCGGGAAGTTTTAATTCTTGTATAATTGCCTCATAGTCTTGTACCAAACAATTTTCAACATTTGCATTCATCAAGTTTTTGGTTCGGTAAACTTGTTCAAATTTTAGATCGGGACGGTTTATAAGTAAATTTCTCATCCACTCCTCGTGAATTTCTTCAGTCCAACGTGCCTCAATTATGTCGGTAGTTGCCAACTCTACAAACAAGTCACGAAGAGATGCCGAATACAAAACATTAGCATCGTAAATAACAGTTAAAGTTGCCATATTTTAATGGTACAAACCGAGTGCTTCTGATTCAGCTACAAGCATATCCATAATTTTACTGCTTTCTTTGTAACTTTGTTTTTTATAGTCCATTAAATCTTCGTAACGTATCCGGCGACTGTTCCTGACTGTCTTGTAAGGGATTTTTCCAGCATCCAGCAACTCCCGCATATATTTATCCGAAACTCCCAGAATGTCGGCTGCTTGATAAATATGAAGTTCTTTAGTAATTGGAGTTAGCTTGACAGTATTGCCGCTACTTGTTTGTTGCAAAATCGCTAACAGCAGTGGCAACGCGGCGGCAGGTATGTCAATTGTTTTGCCCTCTTTTTCATCTAATATCAATTTCAGGGATTCGCCAGACGGATGATTTTCTAAGTGCGATTCTAAGGCGCGGCTGCTGGTTTTGGCAACCGCTGCTTCTGCGGCTGTTGGCAAAACAGGTGCTGAATTTGGATCTCCGGTGAATGTCATGTTAATTTGGGGGTGAGGATAACAGGCAATCAACTATGATTGTAGCAATTTGAGAATGCGATCGCCAAAATCGAGCAATGAGGTCAACCTGTGGCATACAGCGATTTTACAACTTTAGCGAAAGTTAGAGAATCTTTTAATTTAACCGTAGAAGAACCTTTAGATTTGTTTGGCGATATCCCGGAGGTACAGCCAAGTTCCTATTTGCAAACTACTTTAACTGAAAACCTGTCCTTAGCTACGGCAATTAATACCGAAAAGGCTCGCGCTGAGTTAATTATTGCCCCAATATTATTGGAAGTCAGGCGGCAATTTGATTTTCAAGTTGGTTTTTTCTCGGGTTCAGAATTCAATGTAGATTTAGAAGCAGGTTTGAACGGCTATTGCGATTATATTCTCACTGCATCAAAGGATTCCTATGAAATTCGCGCCCCCGTCATTACTCTCACAGAGGCTAAGAATGAAAGTATTAAATCTGGTTTGGGTCAGTGTATTGCAGAAATGGTAGCCGCCCAATTATTTAATCAGCGCAGCGGAGAGCAAATTGCCAGTATTTATGGGGCTGTGACTACAGGTACTGATTGGAAGTTTCTTAAGTTGAATGGCAGTACAATTTATATTGACAAGCGAGACTTTTTTGTTAATGAAATTAGTCGGATATTGGGAATTTTAATGATGCCATTTCAAGGGTTTTATTCTATGAATCTCACTTGATGCAGCCAGCAAAATCACAGATACTGAGATTGGGACACAACATTGTTGCGTCCCTACTGCAAAATTAATTAATCACCTCACGCGATTAATTTCGACAGCACATTAGACAACTTAGCGCCGAGATTCTCCACAGACTCCTGCTGTTTGGGATCTTTCATCGTACCATCAGCATTAAATGCTTGAAAAGCTTGGGGAATGGCTTTCTGATCCGGGAGTACGAACACGTTAATATTACCTAGGATCGATCGCAAATGCACCAATCCCCGCATACCGCCAAATCCGCCAGGGGAAGCGCTCATAATTACCGCTACTTTGTCAGTAAATGCCACCAATCCTGGTTCTCCCGGGGCTGGGCGCGATACCCAGTCGATCGCATTTTTCAACACAGCCGTAACCGAACTGTTATACTCCGGGGAAGCTATCAAAAACCCGTGATGTGCTACCATCAATTCCTTCAACTTCCGGGCATTTTCTGGTATTCCTTCTTTTGCTTCCAAATCTTCATCAAATAGTGGCATCGGCAAATCCCGCAAATCTACATAAGTAACTTCTGCGCCCGCCGCCCTAGCCCCAGCAGCCGCAACTTTTACCAGCAGTTTGTTGTAGGACGCTTCCCGGGTACTTCCGGCAAATGCAAGTATTTTTGGTGTGTTTGTCATTGACTGTTCCCGATTATTGCTTGCGAGTAAAATTGTACTATTCCAAGTGCTTCCAAACAAAGTCAGCCATGGGTTTGCTTGCAGACAAAGGAGTATCTGTAGCTGAACTGAATAAAACCGATCGCATTTTTACATTTCCGACTCCCAAGCGCCTCTCGACGCGGCTGGGAATTCCGTAACCGAACATAATATGCCCTTTCCCCGCCAACACCACAACTTGATAATCCGGGTTAGCTTTGACAAATTCAGCGATTTTTTCGGCCATAGTTTCATCCCACAAAACTTGAGCTTGCAAAAATCTTTCAAAGGCCGTACTATTTCCCTGTGCAGCCTTTTGGTGCTGTTGGAAAACTTCGAGCAGCATTTGCCTGTATTCGGCGTTGTCGGTGCGAATTTCGGAAATTGGCGGAATATATTTTTTGTCCTCTGCTGTGAGGCTTTCTAAGCCTTGAGAGGCAACTTTTCTCGTTACTTCCGATGGTGTATTTAAGGCTAGGACTGGTAGTTGTTTTTCTTTGGCAAACCGCAAAAATGGGGCGTAATATTCCCAGGGAAAACGCCATCTGCGATCGTACTCTGTTTGCTCGACTAATTGCTCTTCTGTCAGTTTACCAGCTAAGTAGTTGTCGATCGCACTTTGGAACGGACGCTGAAACATCTCCATCGCGATCGCAATTTTACGATTTTGCCGCTGCATTTCTCGAACAATCGCCCGTTGAGCTTGGTGGTCGGCAACGCTATCGTGGGTTTCTCCCAGATACACGACTTTCGCCTTCACCAACTGTTGCAGAATCTCTTGGTTAGTGTAAGTCTGCTGCGGTTGAGGCTTCGCAATCGGTTCCGCTGTCACGATACTGCTACACAGCAGAAAAATGCTCAGCGATAAAGCGCACAGTTTGATGAGTTTGGTTTTTTTCATACAAATATTATCTCTGTTTCTCGCAGTAGCAGCCACAGCCGAACTGTACTATTTTAGCCGCCCATTCAGAAAGCTCGATGCTTCATTTAACTTCATAATTCCTCCTCAATATCTCTACCCATAGAAGATTGTCTTCCGTCTTCCCTCTTCCGTCTTCCTTCTCCCCGACATCCGTTACATCCCGTACATTGCTCGTTGCCGAACTTCCGTCTTCCTTCATCTGTAAAGTTTAGTTGCAGGTGCTTGCACTTCTAGAAAAAGGTGGTAGATTAATAACATGAAGCAAACAAAAAGCTTTTCCGACAGATGCAACATCTAGATATCACAGCGAAGTTCAAAATAGAATCAAAGGAGTAAAACGCTGTTTAATCTCACATCTGTCTCATCAAAAATCAATAACAGCACCCACCAACAAAGCTGATACTTCCTCAACTAATTAGAGGGGAGCAATGCAAGTGAATCCTAGGATTTTTGCAACTCCGCATCGAAGTTGCAAAAAGAGGAAATCACTCGGTACATATGGCTGGGTGCTGTTATTGTTAAAGCTATTATTGTTAAAACAGATTTTTCGACACCTTACTGAAAAATTGTCTCGTCTTCCTTTCGCCACGCCGGATCGACGATACAAATAAATATTAGCGGTTCTGTGCCGCAATTGTAAATAAACTGTTTGGCGTTTGGCGGAATGTAAATCGCATCTCCGACTTCCACCAATTGAGTGTCATCGTCGATGTGCATCTCCCCAACGCCACTGATGATGTAGTAAACTTCAGAAGTTGCGAGGGAATGCAGCACCGAAGTTTGTCCGGCTGGTAAAGCCGCGTGGGCTAAACTGTAACGCAAATCCACAGCTTGTTTGTCTGGATGCAGCAATTCTCGCAGTTGAGTACCGTCACCCGCTATAAACTCGTCGCAACCGTTTAGCTTTTGAACTATCATTCTTTATACACTCCTGAAAATCTCTCGATCGCAACTTAAGTTTAATCGAAATAGCGAGAAATGTTAAGAAATATGTCAAGCGACGGCTGATTTTTTTAACCGTAAGTTCCCGAATGCGATCGATAATCAGAACAGTCGATCGCATCTTCAGATAAAGCTATTGTAGGCTGAACGGGACACTTGAGGTGGTAGTCGCCAGTGAAAAACACGCAGTTAGCACAAGGAATTTGGTGCATCCGCTGAGCTCTGTGCATTGAGTCGCCGACAGCACGCCCGACACTCGAACACACCAAAAAAACTAAACCCCAGGCACAGACACAACACACGGGAACTAAAACAGGCTGTATTGTCTTCAGCAAAAAGTACAGCATAGCAACAAAATTTAGGGTAAAACTCTCATATATATTACAGTAATGGTATTGGTCGGCGATCGACCAAAAAGTTTAAAATCATTTACAGTGCGATCGAGAAACCGGGCACTTATGGGATGATAGAGAACCGTCGTTAAATAAAATTAGAGGAAACCAGTTATGTCACTGCGATTAGGCGATACAGTTCCCAACTTTACCCAAGCCTCGTCTGAAGGCGAAATCAATTTCTACGACTGGGCCGGCGATAGCTGGGTCGTGTTGTTTTCCCACCCGAAAGACTATACTCCAGTCTGTACCACCGAACTCGGCGCAGTCGCCCGTCTCAAATCTGAATTTGATAAGCGGGGCGTTAAAACCATCGCCCTGAGTGTGGATGATGTGGATTCTCACATGGGCTGGATTAAAGATATTGAGGAAACTCAAAAAGTTACTCTCAACTATCCAATTTTAGCAGATGGCGATCGTAAAGTCTCTGACATTTACGACATGATTCATCCTAACTCGCTGAACAACTTAACAATTCGCACAGTATTCGTGATTGACCCGGAGAAGAAATTGCGTTTGAGCATTACTTATCCAGCGAGCACTGGTCGGAATTTTGGCGAAATTTTGCGGGTAATTGATTCTCTGCAACTTACTGACAAATACAGCGTTGCGACTCCAGTTGACTGGAAAGACGGCGACGATTGCGTCATCGTACCTTCGATTACCGACCCGAAAGAGTTGGCAGAGAAATTTCCCAAAGGCTACACGCCAGTTAAGCCTTATTTGCGGATGACTCCTCAACCGAATAAATAAGTTAAATTTACCGACTGGTTCGTAGTGAGGACTAAAGTCCTCAATCCTCTTTTTTGAGGACTGAAGTCCTCACTACGAACCCAAAAATTATCCTATTGTCTGAACAATTGAAATTAGAGGAAATGCCAAATGCTGTCACCAACAATCGTGTTGCGAGTACCGCCAAAATTGCAAATGACAGAGGACGAGTTTTTCGAGTTCTGTCAAATCAATAGTGAATTACGGATTGAACGCAACAAATCGGGAGAACTGCTAATTATGCCGCCTACTGGTTCGGAGACGGGAAATCGAGAAGGCAATATATTTGGGCCGCTGTGGGTTTGGGCTGAACAAAATGGTACAGGCTTAGCATTTACTTCCAGTACAGGATTTACTTTGTCAACAGGTGCAGAAAAGTCGCCTGACGCTGCTTGGATTAAACTGGAAAGATGGAATGCTTTGTCACCCGAACAAAAGCAAAAATTTGCCCCGATTTGCCCAGATTTTGTAGTAGAACTCAGGTCTGCGTCTGACAATCTTAAGTCGCTACAAGAAAAGATGCAAGAATATATGAGGGAACCAGGAGTGCAGTTAGGCTGGCTGATTGACCGCAAAAATCGCAGAGTCTACATCTACCGTCCCGGTTTGCCAGAGGAATGCTTGGAGAATCCGGTGACAGTCAGTGGCGACCCAGTTTTGCCGGGATTCGTGCTAAATATGAGCAAAATTTGGTAAACTGCTAGCACGAAATATCAAAGTTATTGTCAGAATTATATAGTATAGAAACAATCAAAAAATATGGATATCAAAAACGGCTTTGTAGGCACAATCGGTAACACACCACTAATTCGATTAAACAGCTTCAGCGATGAAACCGGCTGCGAAATTCTCGGCAAAGCAGAGTTTCTCAATCCCGGCGGTTCCGTCAAAGACCGGGCTGCTTTGTACATCATCAAAGACGCTGAAGAAAAAGGCTTGCTGAAACCGGGCGGCACCGTTGTTGAAGGCACTGCCGGCAATACGGGCATCGGTTTAGCACACATTTGCAACGCTAAAGGTTACAAGTGTTTGATTGTGATTCCTGATACCCAATCACAAGAAAAAATCGATGCTTTGAAAACCTTGGGCGCCGAAGTTCGGACTGTTCCTGCTGTTCCTTACAAAGACCCGAATAATTATGTCAAACTGTCGGGAAGATTGGCTGCGGAAATGGAGAATGCCGTCTGGGCAAATCAGTTTGACAATTTAGCCAATCGCCAAGCTCATTTCGAGACAACCGGCCCGGAAATTTGGGAACAAACCGACGGAAAAATTGATGCTTGGGTGGCTGCAACGGGTACGGGCGGCACTTTTGCGGGTGTATCAATGTTTTTGAAATTAAAAAATCCCGCGATAAAAGCTGTTTTGGCAGACCCGATGGGTAGCGGGCTTTACAGTTATTTCAAAACAGGGGAAATTAAGACTGAAGGTAGTTCGATTACTGAGGGAATTGGTACGAGTCGCGTTACTGGAAATATGGAGAATGTCTCCGTAGATGATGCTATCCAAATTGATGATACTGAAGCTGTCCGCGTGGTTTACCAATTGCTGAGGAAAGAAGGCTTATTTATGGGGGGTTCTGTTGGGATTAATGTGGGGGCGGCTGTGGCTTTGGCTAAGCAAATGGGGCCTGGACATAGGATTGTGACGGTACTTTGCGACGGTGGAGCTCGGTATCAGTCGCGTTTGTTCGATCGCCAATGGTTGGCATCAAAAGGTTTATCATCAGATTAGTAGGCACGTTGCACACGTGTATCGAAATCGGTCTGGAGTAGTGCAATAATCCCGAA
>NZ_JAEQCX010000151.1:1948-24867 GCF_020738035.1 Microcoleus sp. PH2017_28_MFU_U_A | reverse complement strand
GTACCTTTCCGGAGCGCTGAAGCGCAACTACGTACCTTTCCGGAGCGCTGAAGCGCAACTACGTACCTTTCCGGAGCGCTGAAGCGCAACTACGTACCTGCACTGCAAACATGAGATGCTGCCATTACTTCGGTTCGTGACTCGCAATCCGCTTGCCTTCGCCATCGTACACCTGCATCGGAATTTTCGCATTTTCCGCGATCGCCTCCAAGGCCTTTTGCAAAGTAGCAACGTGCTTTTCCACAGCTTGGCGACTCTTCACAGAATTATTGTTATTCGCCTGAATGAAAGTTTGTTGCAACTTCTCCACGTAATCGGAATTCATCTGCACCGCAATCAAACCATTGCTCACAGTATAGTCACAAATTTTTGGCTTGCCTTTGCAAGTTCTATCTAAATCCGTGCGCGCTTTTTGCAAGTTTCTTTCTTCCCGCAACTTAACTTCCGCTTGCTGCAATGATGTTGTATAGGATTCTATCAGCGGTTTGGCTTTTTGGGAATAGGAAGTAGCCGCCGGAACTTGCTCCGCGTAACTCAAAGCTCTTCGCCAGTTTTCCGATGCTTTAAACCAGCCGTTTTTGCCCTCAAAAATTCGAGCTTCCGCTGCTAAAGTCACAGCTTGAGTGTAGGCATTTTCCGAAATTCCTTCCACATTTCGGCGCTCGCGAGCTTGTGAAAGCTTGGTTTCGTATTTCGGAACTAGCAATCTACCTAGTTGATAAGATTGCGTGTTGCTGGGAATTTCTGATATAATTCCTAGGGCTTTTTCCCAACCTGCTTCCACTTGTCCCCATGTCTGCGATGTCTGAGCTACTGCTTCCCGAGCTTCTGCTATTTGGGCTGCACTTTTGGCGGCGATCAACAGTTTTTCGGCTTGTTTTTCTGTGCCTAATTGCCGATTTCCAGTGGCTAAATTCTTTCGGTATTCCTTCGCCTTTGTCTGAGCATATGGATAAACTGGGCTGCTTGTGGGGATTTCTCCGAGTTGGCCGATCGCACTTTGCCACAATTTTTCGGCTTGCTGCAAGCTCTGTTCGGAAACAGGCGGATTTTGGGTTTTCCCGGCTGCGGACTGTGCGAGGCGCGCTGCATCGATCGCAGACGTGATATTTTGACTTTGCTCCTGATATTTTTCGATCGCAGTTTGAGCCTCACCGCGATGAATTGACCAAGCCGGAATTGGTTCCAAAAGTGCGATCGCCTGTTTTAACTGTTCCTGCGCCTCTTCCGGGCTGCTAGCAACCTTGAAAGTTTTCAGAGTCTTCGCCGAATTGTCGCTCAACTGTTTGGCATTGGCTAATGCAGTACATTCTCCGATGACGCAGGGGCGACTCAGCAGGTAATAACCGCCCGCCAAAATCACCGCCACCAGACTTACCATTCCGGCCACCACTAACATCGTAAACGGTGAAGTCTTCGGCGTTTCGGCGACTGTTACCGCTTCCATATCCAGCGCATCGAAGGGATTTTCTGCGATATTTTCCGGGATTGCAGCTACCTTAAAGGCGATCGGATCGGAATCGCTGGAACTCTCGGAAAAGTTAGGGAAATATTCATCACCGCCCGCATTTTTAACATCCGTTTCTAACGGCATTTCCTCCGCTACATCCGCCGTCTCAGCAGCATTTTCGGCTAAAACTATCCCCGTTTCTGCTGCGGGTTGCTTCTCGGGTTTTTTTAGCACTTCCACTGTTCTGGGTCTTGACAAAACAGGGTTGTGCATGGTAAAAGAATGGAAAGCATAAGGCTGTTTTTGCCCGGTGATTTTGAGGCAAAGTCCAATCTGTTGAATCGATTCCGGTTCTATTTCGAGAATTGCTGCTTCTAGCACCGCAAAAGTCGGTTTAGCTTTGAGAACTAAACTGCGCGGGTGTTCTCCCACAACAGTTAAAGAGTCATCTCGAAAATCGCAACTGATATAAAGCGGTAAATTTTTAAATCCGGCTGCTTGCAAGTGCTTTTGTAACTCTACTTCTAGAATTTGTGCCTTGCTTTGTCGCGCTGCTACTGTCATATTTTTTCCTCCTCTGTCTACTATCACCACACTTGAAATTTTAGATTTTAGATTTTAGATTGCAATTTCGGATTGTGAAATTGCAAAATAGTCGGTATTCTGATTTGTTTGAACTTTTGCACAAACTCAGGCAAATCTTAAGTCTCAAATCTCAACTCTCAAATCTTAACTCTCAAATTTCAACTTGCAAGGCCTCTCCATAACTTTCGCTGAAATAAACTTGAGTCACGTCAAAACGACCGCCGTATTGTTTGAAAGGTTCTGCTGCATAACCAAGCGGTAGCAAACAGCATACATCTACTTCTACGGGAATTTGAAAGGCTTCTTTCACCTTAGCTGCGACAAAACCTTCCATCGGACAACTGTCTACTCCAAAGCTTTTAGCTGCAATCATTAAATGAGCTACTGCGAGCATTGTATGTCTGTTTGTCCAAGCTTCTACGGACTCAAAGCATGGATGGTTCTCGAACAATTGCGGGATTGCTTGTCGCATATAACCAGCTAAATTCTCGTTCATTCCACCTACGGCTTTGCCCAATTCGATGACGGCTTCGGTGTTTTCGGGTTGGGCGGCGCGCCGATCGCCACAACAGATTAACACGATTGGGGCTTCTACCACTTGCCGCTGGTCGAAGGCACAAGCTTTTAATTTTTCTTTACTGGCTGGATCTTTAAGTACAATAAACCGCCAAGGCTGCAAATTATAACCGGAGGGCGATCGCACTCCCAAGCGCAAAATCTCTGCCAATATTGCTGGGGGAATCGGATCGCACTTGAAGCTGCGCGCGGCCCGCCGGCTTTCGATCGCAGTTTTAACATTAATTGGTTATTGGTTATTGGTTATTGGTTATTGGTTATTGGTTATTGGTTATTGGTTATTGGTTATTGGTTATTGGTTATTGGTTATTGGTTATTGGTTACTGGTTATTGGTTATTGGTTATTGGTTATTGGTTATTGGTTATTGGAATAACAACTACCAACTGTCAACTGCCAACTACCAACTGTCAACTGTCAACTGTCAACTGTCAACTGTCAACTGTCAACTGTCAACTGTCAACTGTCAACTCTATCCCAAGCCTAACTCGCGCTTGAGTAAATTAATCGACTTAGAGCCGATGTAATTTTCCGAGCATACCAGTTGCGGAGGACGAATAATATCCTCTCTGGCGGCGTTAATGGCAGCTTTTACTGTAGCAAAACTCGGTTGGTCGCAGAAAATTGTTCTAGCCGATCGCACGATCGAGTTAATCTTGTAAGCATCCGACAGCAAAGCCGTCATCACCAGCAAATCCTCGCCCCGGAGACTGTGAATAATCACTTCAGTCGATCGCAACATTCCCGAACTCAGACTGACAATACCCAAATAACTGTCCTTCGGCAAACTCCCCACTAACTGAATTTCCTGAACATAATCATAGATGTCTACGGGAATCACTCGCACCGAACGCGGCGCCGAAATCAATTCCGCTTGTCCGATAAAATAACGACTGGTGATTACAGTTCCCGCAGAGATGTTATCCAGAAAAGTACCTAAATCTTCCATCGCCACTAACTGGATGGGAATCCGCAAAGCTTGTTCCAGTTCTTTCGCCATCAGCTCACCCACGCCGATGTCTTCTGTGGGGGCTGTGACGACCACCCGCGCGCTGCACCGGAGTCGCCAGTCAATTTCGGCCAAAAATAATTCCCTAGCTTGGTTGAGCGTACAGCCCTGTCCCAGCAGTTGATCCATACTTTCTTGCACTATTTTGTTGGCAAGGGGATATTCATCAAGAATCGGGGATTTGAGTTTGCTGCCGCCTTCGTGCCCTTGGGCGCGCACGTAAATCCCCGATCCGGCTTGGGCTTCTACGAGTCCGGTATTTTCTAGTTGTCGGTATACTTTGCTGATGGTGTTGCGGTGCAAACCCGTCTGCATCGCTAGCTGCCTCGTGCTGGGCAAGCGGTGCCCGGGCGGAAACTGGCGCGAGGCGATCGCAAACCTGATTTGATTGAATAATTGCGTAGATGCAGGGATCTCGCTATCTGTTTGAATATGAAACTGAACCATATTAAAGGCTCCGACGACTTTAATTTAATATTTTTATAGGATCTATATACCGCACATGGGATTGCCCGGATATCTCTGCATATAGCATAATCTGATTTGGTTCCTTTGCGACGGCGGTTTTGCTTGGTTTGCGATCGAGCCTGATTGTTCAGGTACTTTCAAGTCTTAGCCGTAGCGTGCGTCAGCAAAAATAATTCTGAATCCTCACAGACGATCTCATTCTGACGCACCAGCTAACAAATTGTACGTCAGAATGAGATTGTGAATTTGTCGCAAAAATTTGCCAAGCTGACGCACCCTATTTAACTCATTTGATCTCTTCCAAAAATATCTAGGCGGGCAAGATGCCCATCCCACAATTTTTTTTTGCTTGTGGGATGGGCATCTTGCCCGTCCCAAATTGTTTATTTTGTGGGATGGGCATCTTGCCCGTCCCAGCATCTTGCCCGTCCCAAATTGTTTATTTTGTGGGATGGGCATCTTGCCCGTCCCAAATTGTTTATTTTGTGGGATGGGCATCTTGCCCGTCCCAAATTTTATTAAAAACACTTTGGCAATCTCATCTATTCTTCCTAGGCACGCTACTGCACTTAATTTGATTTAATCTCCGGCTATTTCCATCTCGCCTTCTGTCTTTCTACCAGTCATAAAATAAGTCCGCATTTCCCCTTTACCCTTAATCTCAATCAAACCCCGCTCTTCAAATTCATATTTATCCCGCAGCAAATCGTAAGTATAGAAACTAACTTGAATGCTGCCGGGGATGCCGTGAGATTCCATGCGGCTGGCTGTATTCACCGCATTTCCCCACAAATCGTAAATGAATTTTTTAGTACCGATTACCCCCGCTACCACCGGGCCGCTATTAATTCCGATGCGGATGTCAAAATTCGAGTCTAGCTTCACATTTAATTCCTGAATTGCCGCTAGCATATCCAGTGCCATTTCGGCGATCGCCTCTGCGTGATCTGGGCGCTCAATGGGAATGCCACCTACTACCATATAAGCGTCCCCGATCGTCTTAATTTTTTCCAACCCGTGCTTGTCAGTCAGTTGGTCAAAAGTTGAAAAAATTTCATTCAGCAAGTATACCAATTTTGTGGCGGACATCGTAGTAGAAATTTGAGTAAAATTAACCAAGTCAGCGAAAAGAATTGTAGCTTTTTCAAACTTGTCCGCAATTACCCCCGGTTCGTGCTTCAACCTATCTGCAATAGCTTCTGGTAAAATATTTAGCAGCAAACTATCAGTTTTTTTCTGTTCTTTTCTGAGAGCAGATTCCATCTGCTTGCGCTTGGTGATATCGTGAAAGAATACAGAAATGCCATCGTGAGAAGGAAAAGCCCGCACTTCCAACCAGACTTTTAAGGGATGATAATATTTGTCAAAAGTTACTCCGACTTGTTTAGATACAGCTTCATGAGACTCTTTATAGAATACCGAATTTACTAAATCTGGATACTCTTCCCAAAAATTTTTACCAAAAAGTTCTTCCGGCTCGCGCTGCAAAAATTGCGCTGCTTTATAATTGACGTAAGTAAATCGCCACTGGGGATCGAGAGCAAAAAAAGCATCACTCATTCCTTCTAAAAAATTGACAATTTGCTCGTCACTAGAACGGAGTTTTGCTTCTACTTGTTTTTGCCTGAGTTGCGCCCGCTTTAATTTAGCATAATTAATTCGCAACTCCATTTGGCTAATAACTTGCCTTCCTAAAGTCCGCAGGGCTTCTAGTTGTTCTGAGGTGAGATGGCGAGGAACTGTATCTATGGCGCACAAAGTGCCAATGGGGAAACCCTCAGGAGTTACTAACGGTGCCCCAGCATAAAACCGAATATTTGGATCGGAAGTTACTAGCGGATTGCCGGCAAAGCGATCGTCTTCCATAGCATTAGGTATAACTAGCAATTCGTTGGGATTTAAAATAGCGTGAGAACAAAATGCTATCTCTCTGGGAGTTTCTGTTGCTCCAAGACCGACTTTTGATTTAAACCACTGTCTGTTAGTATCTACTAAGCTGACTAAAGCAATAGGAGTGCCGCAAATATAGGATGCTAAAGCTGTTAAGTCATCAAAAGCTCCTTCGGCATCTGTATCGAGAATATTGTAGTGGTTAAGTGCTTTTAGCCTGTCTGCTTCATTGCTAGGCAAAGGTGCAGATTGCATCGGTGGCGGTGCGACTACACTTTTTGTCCGAAAAATGCGCGCCAGTCTCCGTGCTGCAAATTTTTGGACTTGCACCGCTAGTTTTTCAACGAACACAAACAGACCGATTTGCCAAGCTTTATTCATATTTATTTATGTTGGTCACACATGATGGAAGTGCGGGCGATCGCACTGAAAGCATCTCAGGTTTGCATTTGTAGTGCATTTCAAGAGTTCTCGTGCTATGTATAGCACGCAAGCCAGCACAGCACTTTCAACAGTTGACAGTTGACAGTTGACAGTTGACAGTTTGAGAGCGACCTCTACCCTTAAGTCAGAGGATTGGAGTAATGAATAGTCTAATTTTCATTTCTCCCTCAAAGGGAAAGGCTTTCAACCAATTCTTTCTGGTAAAAAAAATGCTTTTTGCAAAAATTGAGATGCTGGCGATCGCACTTTTGGCGATCGATACCTATGCACTTATCCCAACTAAGTCCTCAATCTCCAGAGCTTTTGTTGGCAGTTCCCCCGTCAATACTTCTCTACCCCCTGCGCTCACAAGTATATCATCCTCAATGCGTATCCCCCGGACATCCGCAAATTTACCCAACTCGTCCCAGTTTACGAAATTTTCATATTTGGCGCGAGTTTCTGGGTTATTTAAGATAGCCGGAACTTGGTAAAAACCCGGTTCAATCGATACCAGCATTCCCGATCGCAAAACACGATTAAGTCGCAAAAATCCCAGCCCAAACCGACTGCTTCTCACTCTCCCCGCTTCATAGCCTGCCAAATCTCCCAAATCTTCCATATCGTGAACATCCAAACCAATTAAATGTCCGATTCCGTGCACAAAAAACAGCGCGTGAGCATCCATTTCTACCAAATCGTCAACATTACCCCGCAAAATACCCAAATCGACCAATCCTTCCGCCATAATTCTAGCAGCCAAAAGGTGAATGTCTTGATATTCCACGCCGGGACTAATCTTATCAATACAAGCATCATGGGCTGCCAAAACTACATCATAAATCGCTCTTTGAGTCGGAGAAAACTTGCCCGAAACCGGCCAAGTGCGAGTCACATCAGCCGCCCATCCCATTGACGATTCTGCACCGACATCTGCTAACAGCAAATCTCCTGCTTGTACCGGATTGTGATAGTGTTCGCTGTGCAAAACTTCCCCCTGCACGGTGACAATACTTGGGTAGGCGTAAGTCATATTTTCCGAGATGATCACACTTTCCATAGCCGCCCGCACACCCGCTTCAATCTTAGCTGTTAGAGTTGCCCTCATGCCCGCTTTGTGAGCTGCTACGGTGACAGCCGCAGCTTGACGCAATTCAACCAAACTGGCTGCATCGTGGCTCAGGCGCAGCGAGACGATCGCCTGAGTTAACTCTAGATCGATGCCGGTTGGCGATTTGGAGGGTGCTAAAGAGCGATCTAGAATATCCGACTGTTGCAACCGGATCGAGCTATCCTGAAGGGCGATCGTAGCTGCATTTGTCCCTCGCGCTTTCAACTCACTCATGGGGAAAGCAGCATCAGCGCCAATTCGTTCAGCAATTTCCGCTCTTTTCGGCATTTCCCCGTGCCAAAGCGTGCTACCAGGATCGGCATCATCTAAGAACAGTTCTAACTTGCCCGATTCTAAACGAATCGCAGCATTTTCTAACGGCAAACCAGCAAAATATAGAAAGTGACTGCTGGCGCGAAAAGGATAAACAAGTGCCGGATAATTGCGAGGAATGCTGCGGCCAGACCATAGAATTACAGGAAAATCAATTAAACTGGCCAGTTTTTGCCGCCGTTCGTGTAAAATATTTCTTAACAATTCATCACCTTTTGTAATTTGCATGGGTCAAAATTCATAATTTTGAGTTCGGTTTGTAGTAAGGACTTCAGTCCTTTGATTCTAAGCATCACAGCACAAAAGTCCAGGCTTCAAATTTAGCAGCCATTTTGGGGAAAAGCCTCATCTTTATTTTCTTTTTTGCTGCACTCTTTAGTGCTATGTTTGCGATCGTCTTTGTCATCATCCTGGGCCTAATTTTGTTCACCACGAACCTTCGCCGACTGCCAGGATAAAAAAGCTGAAAGTGTTACTGCACAAGCAATACAGCAAGAATTCAACACCCGGGATCTGCCAAATTAGTCGATCGGATTGTTGTTGATTTTGTGACATGAGTAATAGCCTCTATTGACGATCGTATATTTTAGACTTTAAAGTATAAGTAAATTCACTGAAAAAAATATGAAAACTTCTCACACAACTTCTAAAACTTCGGTGCAAGTACGCGATTGGCCGATCGAACACTTGCCGGGATTGAGCAACGCAAACCAGTCTCAACTAGAAGAGTGCGGCATCACAACAATCGGACAACTAATTCGGATGACGAAAACACCGGCGGCGAAAGTGCTGCTAGCACAGCAATTACAGATTAACGTTCAACATATTAATAAATGGGTAGCAATGGCAGAGTTGGCTCGAATTCCGAGTGTAGGCTGTCAGTATTGCGGGCTGTTGCTGCACGCAGGCGTTGCTTCTGCGGCTCAATTGGCTCAAATGCCTGTGGAGAGACTGCACCAACAAATCCTCAGACTCCACGTAGCGACAATGCAGCGCAATGATTTGACTCCTTCAGTCGATCGCGTGCAAAAATGGGTTCTACAAGCTAGATTAGTTAGCAGTCATTAGTGATTAGTCCTTAGTCATTAGTCATTAGTACAGTAATCGCTAAGACGTTTAAAATCTTCTTAATTCCTAAAACTACTACTTTTTTCATTTTTCCTTTTTTTATTTCTTTCTTCCTTCTTCCTTCTTCCGACTTCCATCGGACTGAAATCTGTTACATCCGTTAGGGACTCGCGGACAAATAAAATACCAGTCAAAATGGGATAATCGTGATATCCCATTTTGGTAAAGTTTCAGAACGTTGCCATGAGGGCAAATATTGTTTTAACTCATGAGGTAAGACTTTTACGCCTTTCTCATAAGTTGTCTCAATTAAGTTTACAATGGGATTAATTCCTTTCCATGTCATGTTAGATGCCCAGTTGACGGCTGTTTCAACTGCATCTAAAATAGCACCATTCCAATAATTTTCAAGTGCTGCCCAACAGCGTTCAATTGGATTATACTTGCTGTGATACGGCGGGTAGTAAATTAGTCTAATTCTCAAACCAATTCTTTGAGATAACTCAATGATACGTTTGATGAATTGTGTTCGATTACTTCTATTTGATGGGCCACCATCAAGGTCAATCACCAATTCTTCCAGTTCGGTGTAATCAGATTGGTTGTTTTGCCACCAATCCGTTAGACAATCGACGATAAAATCAGTGGTTTCAGCAGACTGCCCCATATAAATAGATAATTGGTCATTTTGAGTATTCAGAATTCCAAAGGGGACTAATACGGCTTGCCACTTCGTATCATGATCATCAGCCGATTTCGGTTCGAGGGTTCGCGCTTTACCGTCCCGTGACAGGTTGCCAATTTTGACTTTGGCTTTGGTATCGATTGATATTCGTAGAGAATTAACATCTAGATCGGAGGCTTGATTCTCCTTCAATACATTCTCAAAAATGGCATCTGTTTCGGGTATTTTTTTCAAGGGCTTAGTTTTTTGTGTTTTTTTAGGCGATACCCCATTCGATTTAAAATCGTGCCAATTGTCTGACGAGAAGGCAATTGCTGTGGGTCGTAGTTTTTCTGAGTCACCAATGCGGATAATACCGCCTTGGCACTGATCCGAGCATACAAAAATGTCGATTGAAACTTGGGGTCTGCCTGGGACTCTGGCTCTACTAAAGAACGAATATCCGTTTCTAAATTTGGCAGTAAGATTTCACTTTTGTGTCGCCCTCGTCCCCGGTAATTATCAACACAAATCAACCCGGTTCGTCGTTCATGTAAGCCCAGTTGAACACTGGATCGATTCCACCCCATAAATGTTTCTACTTTTCGGGATGAACCATTAAAGTAGTCTTCAGCCACTTTTGCCATAAAGTCTCGACGGCGATAGCCTGTCAGTTTTTTGGCCGCATCTTTGAATGTTAATTTAACTGGCTCACTCAAAATCATTTTTAGCATCCCACTTACAGAAGTCACAACCACTTATGTCAGATTTTTTGGTTCCTACTCTTCTAGGATAACTGGGGTTATATTTAATTGCAAGCCCCTTACATCCGTTACAGAATCCGTTGCCGAACTTCCTTCTGTCAACTGTCAACTGTCAACTGTCAACTGTCAACTGTCCCTATATGTCTGTTCAAGTTTACGGAATTCCCAACTGCGGAACCTGCAAAAAAGCTTTCCAGTGGCTCAAAGATAACGCTGTCACTTACGAGTTTATTAATACAAAAGAACAGCCACCCACTCGCGAAACCATTCACAACTGGGTAGATTCTTTAGGTTTTCAACCAATGCGAAATACTTCCGGTCAATCTTACCGCGCCTTGGGCGACGACAAGAAAGAGTGGACGAGTGAAAAATGGGTTGAAGCCTTTGCTAGAGATGCAATGCTGCTGAAACGTCCTCTTTTTGTTAAAGATGGAACGGCTGTGTTAGTAGGTTTCAAAGCCGAAGTAATTCGCGAAAAATTAGGGATTTGAACAAACTAAGTTCAGCGTATTTTTCGCATAAACTTCATTTCACCGATATCATCAGTGAAACCCCAGCGTTTGTAAAATGGTATCATTTTCGGCAAACAGTTAAGAGACAAATTCTCCACGGCTTGCAGTTGGGGATGATTTAAGACTGCATCCATCAACACCTTACCCAGTCCCATCTTTCTGTATGTTGGGTGGACAATCACATCAAAAATTGTGCCTCTGTAGACAAAATCAGTCATGACGCGGGTAAAGCCAATTAGCCGTAGCTTGCGGGGCGGGACGCCATCGCCCTCATCGACCAAACCAATGATAACATCAGTCGCGGCCAGCATCCTCACCACATCCTCCCGCTTCCGCTTGTCGCACCAAAACTCGTTTTTGTACAAATCCATCAAGTCGGAAACCTGACTTTCAGTCAGAGTTTCGACGATTCGATACTTATCCATGTTGTCGGTCATACTGAATTTTACCGTAATCTAGTTTAATTGCGCGATCGGCTAGATCGAAATAGCGATCGTCATGACTAATCACAAACACCGTTTTCCCGCGGCGCTTCAACTCCGGTAACAACTGCTTGTAAAAAATATCCCGAAAAAACGGATCTTGATCCGAAGCCCACTCATCAAACAAATAAATCGGCCTATCTTCCAAATAAGCCGTCAACAAAGCCAACCGTTTTCGCTGCCCCTGAGACAAAGCCGTAGTAGATAAAATACCATCTTTCACCTCAACCTTCTTATCCAAATGAAATTCACGCAGATATTCAGCCGCCTGATTGTCCAAATCGTGATTAGTCATCCCCAAAAGGCGATCGAACAAATAGAAATCCGAAAAAATAGCAGAAAAATGCTGCCTGTACCACTCTCTATTGTCATTAGTAATCTGCTGTCCATCTAAGAGAATATCTCCCGATTCAGGAATGTACAAACCAGTAAGTAACTTAGCAAAAGTAGACTTACCGCTGCCATTACCACCCACAATAAACACCAATTCACCCGGATGAAAATTTAAACTAATTTCGCCCAAAACAAAATTACTGTCTTCCTTATCTCCCGGATAGCTGTGAGTAGTCCCCTTCAACTCCAGGATTTTCCAATCAGCATTTTTCACTGGTTGAAACGCAGCAGTTATCTCAGCTTGACTCGCCAAAGCCAATCCCATTTTCTCAATCTTCTCCACAGAAGTATTAGCCCTAAAAATAGCCGGCAACCTTTGCAAAATATTCTGAAACGGAGACATCAAATAGGTACTTGTCAGAATATAAGCTGACAAAACAGGCGTAGAAACTGCCACAAATTTCGGCACAGCAAACAACAGCAAACCAATCAGCATAAAAAATAGCAATTGCCCGACTCCCGTCGCCACTGCTGCGGTATTCAGCGCCTGCAAATTGTAATCGCGGGAATCAGCAGCACTTACCTGCAACTCTTCATCAAAAAATTCCTGACGGCGCAACGAATGCAGTTTAAGTTCCTTAATTCCTTCAGTAATGCTGCGAAAATGCTTGAACAATATATCTTGTTCTTCCCGCGCCAAATCAAAAAATTTCCGCATTTTGTTAAGCAGCAACTGTACCGTACCAATAGTCAGCGCTAAAAAAGCAAATACAACAGCAAAAACAACCCCCGAAAGCGTGCTTAAATAAGTCAAACACCCAACAACAACGGCAATATCAACGCAGAGAAAAGGAATCAAAAATATAGTATTAGAAAGAGTTCCCACATCATCGGTAAGGGTAGCCAGCAACCGATTAGCGCCCAATTCTTCCAAGTGCCGCAAAGGAGAAGACAAAATCCCTCGACTCAAACTCAGCCGCAAATTGTAAACAGCTTCTTGAGAAAGGTAGATTAACAAAAATTGGGATATAACTCCGGTGATGAGGGCTAAAACTGCCAATCCAGCAAAATACCAGACTAAATTTTGATTGGAATTATCGCTGATGGCGCGGTTGATGAAAGCAATTAACTGGGCGCTGCAACCACCGCTAATTAAGCCTGTGAGTATGGCGATGGAAACATTCAACCAAGAAGCTTTTAATAGTAGCCAGATTACATTCATGCGATTTTACTTTGAGTTTAATAAGTGTTCGTAGTGAGGACTTCAGTCCTCTCTTATTTGAAGAGGACTAAAGTCCTCACTACGAACCTGATTGATGCGGACTAAAGTCCTCACTACGAACCTAATTGATGCGGACTAAAGTCCTCACTACGAACCTAATTACTGATGCAATTCAGTCTCGTCTGTTTCAAATATTACTTGATTGTAAATCTCGCTCATTGACATTTGCACTCCCAGCCCAGGGAAAGCAACTGTTACAGATTCTCCCTCATATTCCTGAAACAACCATTGATTTGATTCATTCTTAATATATTGTTCCACTAAAAATTCTTGTTGGCTGACTAATACGTACTCGCGGAATTCAGGGATCGATCGATAAAACCGAAACTTATCCTCTCGATCGAAATCCTTAGTAGACTTAGAAAGCACTTCCACAATCATGATTGGATTAAGTATCTCATCACTGCGCCCTTCGCTAAAAACTGGTTCTCCTTCAATCACCATCACATCGGGGTAAGTTCCCCGTCGATATCGAGGAATCCACAACCGCAAATCGTTGTGAAAAAGCTCAAAAGGCTGCCCCTCCAGCAAGTTTCCTAAAACTCTGCTCAAATTTCGGATAATCCGGCTGTGATTAATTGTGCCGCCTGTCATCTCTACAATTTCTCCATCGCGATATTCATTTCTAAACTCGGTAGTTTCTTCTAACTCTCGGTACTCATCTGGAGTATAAAAGTTTTGCTTGGTTTTTACTAACATTTTCACCTCTGTTGCGACTTTGTTAATTATTGACTTCGGAAGCATTCATTTCAATAACTGTTGCTTCATTCAGCACGGGAAAATTTACCGAATTCGCAATATAACAAACATGATGTGCATTGTCGTGCAAACTGCGTGCTTTTTCCAAATCATTACCAGCTTCGATGGTTACTTTCGGACGTAGAATTACCTCGGTAAATCTAATTTTGCCATCTTTTTGTGTCATTGTACCTGTCGCTTCATCCGAGTAAGAAATCACCCGAATCGCAGCACGAGCACATAAAGCAAGATAGCTCAACATATGGCAAGCTGACAGCGACATTACCAATAAATCTTCTGGATTGTACAGTGCAGCATCGCCCCGAAAAGTTGGGTCTGCTGAACCTAGGAATGGTGGTTTACCCTCGATATTTATTGTATACTCGCGAGAATAAGCATCATAAGATGAAGTAGTACCTTGACTGGCACCTGTCCAAACTGTATGGATGCGGTAGGTGTGTTCTTTGCTCATTTATATTAATTTGGTAATTAAAATTATAATTAATATTATATCACAGGATCTGTTTGTAGTGAGGACTTCAGTCCGCATCAAATGCTGAGGACTGAAGTCCTCACTACGAACCGATTTTTTGAATTGAAAAAGCGCCTAACTTGTTACAGTTAGGCGCTATATAATCTTTCAAGATTCCCGAAAATTAATCGTTGCGAGACACAAGATTTGATTCAACTTTAGTAGTTGCAACTGGTACAATCCGACTCAATGCTGATTGCAGCATCGGAGTTTTGGTGACAGAATCGTTTGCTAAGTTAAACAAAGGGTTCGATAAAATTCCTGCCAATGTTGTTGCAACTAAGGTGAGTACAACGCTGACCTGCAATGGCCGCATTCCCTGAAGGTTCCAGCGAACTGGCGGATAGTTTTTCACGGAGTCTGACATTTCTTGAGGTTCTTTTACTACCATCATTTTGACGACGCGGATGTAGTAGTAAATTGAAACTACGCTGGTGATTAATGCCAGGATAACTAAGCCGTAAAGTCCAGCTTGCCAGCCTGCCCAAAATAGATAAATTTTGCCGAAAAATCCAGCCAGTGGCGGAATTCCACCGAGGGAAAGCAGGCAAATACTTAAGGCTAATGTTAGCAGCGGGTCTTTTTGATACAAACCGGAGTATTCGCTGATTTGGTCGGTTCCTGTCCGCAGGGAGAAGAGGATGATGCAGGCGAAAGCGCCTAGGTTCATGAACAGGTAAACCAACATATAAAATATCATGCTGGAGTAACCGGCTTCGGTTCCTGCGACTAAACCAATCATCACAAATCCGGCTTGGGCGATCGACGAATAAGCTAAAAGCCGCTTCATGCTAGTCTGGGCGAGGGCCACCACATTGCCTAACACCATGCTGAGTATGGCTAAGGCTGTGAATACGAAGTGCCACTGTTCTGTGAGTGCGGGGAATGCACTTGTTAATAACCGGATGGCTAGGGCAAAACCGGCGGCTTTGGAACCGACGGAAAGGAAGGCAACAACTGGTGTGGGCGAACCTTCGTAAACGTCTGGAGTCCATTGGTGGAAAGGAACTGCGGAGATTTTGAAGGCGATTCCGGCGATCGCAAAAATCAATGCAATCACCAAACCAAGAGATTCACCGTTATTAACTGTAGAAAGGTTGGCTGCGATCGCACTTAGAGTAGTTTGGCCGCCAGACAATCCGTACAGCAGCGAAATACCGTAGAGAAACACCGCCGAAGAAGATGCACCAATTAACAAATATTTCAAAGCAGCTTCATTGGAACGCGGATCGCGTTTTGTGTAACCCGTCAGCAAATAAGACGAGATACTCAGAGTTTCCAACGAAATAAAAATCATCACCAATTCATCGGCGCCACTGAGGAACATTCCCCCCAAAGTAGCCGTGAGCAAAATGCCGATAAATTCCGCTAAAGCAGTACCCGTTTGCAGTACGTAGCGCACGGATATCAAAATAGTGACAGCCGCCGTCAAAGCGATAATTCCGCGAAACACCAAACTCAAGGCATCGCTGTTAAAACCGCCCAGAAACGAGATAGTGTTAGTGTTATCCCACTGCAAACACAAAGCAGCGACGGCGGCTAGCAAACCCGCAACGGCAACGTAGGGAGTCCAAGCCGAGGAACTGCGGCCTACGATTAAATCGCCGACGAGAACCACCAAGAGGGTGATGATGACAATTCCCTCGGGTAAGATAGTTCCAGCGTTTAGCTGGGCTGCAAGAGTAGCAAAATCCATATTTTCAGTCACGTTGGGTAATACAGGCCCAAAAGGCTGTAATGGGCAGTTAGCTCGTAAAAATTCTTTACCAAACTGGATTGTAGCTGATTACAGCTTCGCGATCCCAGTTTTGAGATGTTTGTTGCCAGATAAGTTGATACAAGGTACGTAGTTACTCTCTTTGCGCTCTTTCATATAGATTTAAAGAGCGCTGAAGCGCAACAACATACCTAAGCGTTAACTCCCATATTCTGCCTGTTGCGTCCAGGAGTGTAGAAAATTTAACCAATTACTCAACATGACTGACTCGCTAAGTGCCTACAAACAGCAGATTCTGAATGACTTTAACAACCGCCCGGATTACGAAAATGAATTTCACAAACGGGCTGCAACTCGGTTAGTAGAATTGGCAAAATTGCGATCGCACCAGCAAGTTCTAGATATCGCTACCGGCACAGGTTTAGCGGCGATTGCGGCGGCCCAGGTTGTTGGGGCTCTTGGCTGGGTTTTGGGAACTGACTTTGCTGCGGGAATGTTGCAGCAAGCGAGGCAGAAAGTTGCAGGTTTAGGGCTGGCGAATATCGAGTTTGCCGAAGCAGACGCCGACGAACAAGAATTTTCCGACAACCAATTTGATGTAATTTTGTGTTCCAGTGCGATCGTCTATTTTACAGGTATTCCACAAGCTCTCCGTCAATGGTACAATGCTCTGAAACCGGACGGAACTCTCGCGTTTTCCTGTCTGGCAGAAACCTCTCCAACTACATCTATATTGTTTCGGGAAGTTGTGCAGCGATACGGCATTACGATTCGCAATCCCAACGAGTTACTGGGGACGCACGAGAAGTGCTGCCAAATTTTGCGATCGATCGGGTTTGAGAATATTGAAATTACCAACGAGCAATTTGGATTTGACTTACAAGATGCAGAAGCTGCTTGGAATGGCAACGCAAACAGCGCATTTGGACTTCAGGGAGTGCAATGGTCATACCAGCAATGGGAACAATGCAAACAAGACTATTTTGCCGCAATAAATGCAGTCTCAAGGGCACAAGACTTTTGGAACGATGTCACAATATTTTTTGTAATTGCCCGCAAATCTAATATAGGCGATCGCCCAAGCTCCGAAAATTTTTTCGCTTCACCCCTTGACACTGACGCCACGTTAGGGTTTTACGATTAATTCATTCCGCGATCGACTCTGAACCGAAAGGAGGAAAGGTATGCCACCCTTGGCGATGAAAGTCGGCGATTTGGCAAAACAAACAGGTGTATCTGTGCGGACACTGCATTACTACGAAGAAATTGGTTTACTCTCGCCGTCGGGGCGGACTGAAACAGGCTATCGGCTGTATGCGAATAATGACATTATCCGCTTGCAGCAAATCGTATCGCTGCGACAAATAGGCTTTTCCTTAGAGGAAATCCGAGGATGTTTGGAACAGCGCAATTTCTCGCTAGAGCAAATCATTCAACTCCACGTAGCTCGTCTGAAAGAACAGATTGATTTGTCTCACCGATTGCTCAAGCGATTGGAGTCTATCTCTAGCAGTTTACAATCGGCTGAATCGGTTTCTGTCGAAAATTTGATTCAAACAATTGAGGCAATTTGTATGTTTGAGAAATACTACACGCCAGAACAGTTGGAAACCATCAAGCAACGCCGGGAGTTGTTGGGCGAGGAACGAATTCAGCAAAGTCAAACAGATTGGCAAGAACTCATTGAACAGGTTCGGACTCAAATGGAAAATGGCACAGATTCGGCTGACGAATCGGTGCAAGTCTTGGCTCGACGCTGGCTAGAACTGGTTCAGGAGTTCACGGGTGGCAATGCGGAAATTGCGCGATCGCTCAACAATATGTATCAACAGGAAGGAGTAGAGGTTGTCTCCCAGGGTGCACTTGATTCAGCCGTGTCTGAATATATCGGCAGAGCGATCGCAGCCTTGAAACAATCAGCATAGTGAGTTTCCAGAAACTGGCTACAGGGTATGAAAAAAATAAGTTAAAAATCCCCAAGCTTTGTCGATACTGGTTTCTATGACTGGCATATTTAGCCTTTCATACCGTAAATCAGCAACGCCATTTATATTAACAAATGGAATATTCCGGTCTACTGGCGAGTTCGTATTAGCAACTATACAAAATAACCGGGCATTTGTTAAGAAATTTGAGATTTTGTGCTGCTGGCGATCGACTTATGATATATTTCTTAAACCTGAAAGCGGGAAAGTCCGGTGCAATTCCGGCGCTGTGCCGCAACTGTGAGAGTCAGAATGCCGATTTCAGGGCGCGTTTGCCGCGTTTACTTTTAGGTTCCCTGCGTCGCACGGGGAAGGAGATTATTTGTTGCTTTTGAGTGATTTACCGACTTGTCCCGGCTTATTTTACGGTTCCCAAGCCCGAGACGGCGTTTTATCGAGGATGCGGATTCCGGGGGGAATTTTAAATGTACAGCAGTGTTGGTCGATCGCCAATTTAGTCGATCGCTACAGTATCGGCTGTTTGCAAGTCACAAATCGGGCAAATTTACAAATCCGAGAATTGCACTCGGAAATTCCCTCAGAAGTTTGGCAAGATTTACAGGAATTGGGATTAGCGTCTCGGCGCGTTGAAGTTGACCAAATTCGCAATATAATGGCAAGTCCGACAGCAGGAATCGATCGCCAAAACTTACTGGATACTCGCCCGCTAGTTGCAGCTTGGGATAATTACCTGCAAACCCATCCTGAGTTATCGGAACTTTCCGCTAAATTCAGCATTGGCTTTGATGGCGGAGAATTAGTTTCTATCCGGAATTTCCGCAATGATATTTTATTAGTGGCAAAAAGGCGATTGACAAATTCCAAAATTATTTTTGGTCTGCATTTCAACGGCGTTGAGACCGGAATTATAATCGAAGAATCGCAATGTATTTTAGTATTAGCAAGCTTAACAAACGCGTATCTTGAATATACAAAAAGTCAGCCTCGAATTGATGGTAAAAAACCGCGTTTGCGTCATCTACTCGCTGATTGGGGTACAGAAAAATATCTAGAACAAGTAGAGAAAAATTTGCCGTTTGCATTGCGGCAAGAGGCGATCGAACTTTTTCTAAAAGACATATCCAACAACTCTTGTGGAACAGGCATCCTGCCTGTCACGAGCGCACCCAACGGTAATCTCGGCATTCACAGTCAACGACAGTCCGATTTCTCCTACATCGGCATTGCACTCCCCCTAGGCAAGCTAGAATCAAAGCAACTGAGAAATTTGGCAAATTTAGCCCAAAATCTAGGCGGAAGCACCCTGAGACTTACGCAGTGGCAAAATCTGCTGATTTCTGACATCCCCAACTCCCAGGTTTGCGAGGTCAATCAGCAAATCGCCGATTTAGGATTGCACTCATCTGCAACTCGCCTAGATTCCTGCTTAGTTGCGTGCGCCGGTAGCAGCGGCTGTGCGTCAGCAGCGACAGATACTCAAAGTGACGCCCTAGCAATGGTGAGGGATTTAGCGCAAAAACTGACGATCGACCGATCGATCAATATACATTTCAGCGGATGCGAAAAATCCTGCGCCCAACACCAGCCAATAGATATCACCTTAATAGGAATTCAGATTCAGCAGAAAGGCGAAACAATCCCAGGTTACAACATTTATGCAGGTACAAAAGACTTGCCCTTTGGACGGCAAATATTCCCAGCCGTCAGTGTAGCCGAGATGCCTCGTGCGATCGAGCGAATGTTGCGCGTCTACCAGCGGTTTCGAGAACCTCGCGAGTCATTAGGTGAATTTTGCGATCGGTGGGCGATCGACAAATTGCAGAAATTACTGAACCCAGAAAATCATTAAAACAGACAAACTGTCATTATCTCCCCTTCTCTTTCTTACTTCGCGCCCTAGCGCTGACGCGCGGCTTCGCCTAAAGCGCCTTCGCGGTTCATTAAAAAAAGCCATTCCACAAATCAAACAAACTTCCCCTAACAATTTTAAATAAAGTTAAGTACAGTCTCCCAATTACCAATTCCCAATGCCCAATGCCCAATTCCCAATTCCCAATTCCCAATTCCCAATTATCTTAATGATTGACTACATCCGAGACGGAACAGAAATCTACACCAAATCCTTCGCCACAATCCGCGCCGAAGCAGACTTATCAAACCTGCCGCCAGACTTAGAAACAGTCGCAGTGCGACTAATTCACAGTTGCGGAATGATCGACATCGTTAAAGACTTAGCAGCTTCCCCCCTTGCCGCCACCCACGGGCGCAAAGCCCTCGCAGCAGGCGCACCAATTCTGTGCGATGCCAGGATGATAGCCGAAGGCATCACCCGCAAAAGGCTTCCCGCAGACAATCCAGTGATTTGCACCCTCTGGAATCCCGATGTACCGCAGTTGGCGCGGCAAATCGGTAATACTCGATCGGCAGCAGCACTCGATTTGTGGCTAGATAAGTTAGATGGTGCAGTTGTGGCGATCGGCAATGCCCCGACTGCTTTATTCCGATTGCTGGAAATGCTGGATGCTGGAGCCCCGAAACCGGCATTAATTCTGGGTTTCCCGGTAGGATTTGTGGGGGCGGCCGAATCCAAAGCCGAACTCGCTGCCAACAGTCGGGGAGTGCCATTTATCGCGCTACACGGACGGCGCGGTGGCAGTGCGATGGCAACAGCAGCCGTGAATGCGTTAGCTAAAGAGGACGAACTATGACTAAGACTACTGGTAAATTGTACGGATTGGGCATCGGCCCTGGCGATCCGGAATTGATAACTTTGAAAGCTTATCGGATTTTGCAATCGGTGCCGGTGATTGCGTATCCGGCGATGGAAAATGGTAAAGTGCTCGCGCGCGCGATCGTCGCAGATTACTTGCGCCCAGAACAAATTGAGATTCCGATGCCACTGCCTTTTAGCCCCACGCGATCGTCTCAACCGTATTACGATATTGCAGCCGAGAAAATTGCCGCCCACCTCAGCGAAGGGCGGGATGTGGCGGTTTTGTGCGAGGGCGAACCTTTTCTCTACGGCACGTTTATGTATTTGTTCAACCGTTTGTCGGGCAAATTTACAACCGAAGTTGTGCCGGGAATTTCTTCGACGATGGCGAGTGCGAGTGCCCTGGGAGTGCCACTGACTTATCGTAACGATGTGTTAAGTATTATGCCTGCGACGTTGGACGCTGATGTTTTGCGCGATCGACTGGCGCTGGTTGATGCTGCGGTGATTATTAAGCTGGGGAGGCACTTTGCGAAAGTTCGAAACGTGCTGATTGAGTTGGGACAATTCGATCGCGCACTATATATAGAACGCGCAACTATGCCGAATCAGTCCATTCGGGCGATCGCCGATGTCGATCCGGCCCAGGTTCCCTACTGGGCGTTGGTCATGATACCCAGCCAGCAAAAGTCTGTATCTTGACCTTATTCAACCCACATTCCGCACCCTAGGGCATCACACAGTATAATTACCCTGAAGGCGTTGCTGAATCAGGGTATGAGACGATAAAAAATGCGAGATTGGAGCCGAAAATGATTTCTGGGATTTTGATTGGGAATTGGAACATCTCCAAATTTCAGATAATGAATTAGTAATTTAACTGTCGGGGCGACAAGTCGCCTATAACGCAATACGGTTCACTTAAGACAGATCCCCCCTAACCCCCCTTCCCAAGGCTACCGTGTACACACAAGTCAAAGTAAACTAGAAAAAAGAGTATCGGCTCAATAAGTAGGGGAAGGAGCTAATCTAGCTGCCAAGACAAGCCCAAGGGATAAAGAGCAGATTTTTCGCGAATAATAGTGGACAGAGAGGGAATAATTCCAAGTTGAGAAATTCGGTCACGGACATAATCAAAAAAACTGATTCCCAACTGACTCCTTAGTAGCAACAAGAGACATAAAAGTATCCCAAGCCTGAGTACCCTCAATCGTTTGAGTTGCATAGCTAATATTACGTCGCTGCACAGCAAGTTCGGGCAGCTAACTCAGCCGGATTATTATGTAAAGGTAATTCAGGATGCTCTAAAACCCTCAGCAACTCCGATACTTTTGTCGCAGTTAATTGTTTGCGCTCATCCAACAATTCATAGCCACTTTGAGTTTCAAAAAGCAGCAGAAATTTCGACCTTAAAAGCAGTGCAGCTTCAGGACTGGGAGCATTTTTATAAGCTAATAATTCCCGATAGTAATCCCAAAAATCATCGAGAAACTGCTCTAAAATTACTTGATGGCAATGGAATACCGGGCTTAACTTCTTGTAATGCCTTCCCTCATGTACCCAACATAGCGCTCTATCGGCAGTGATTAACTTGAATTGGGGAGCATCATCACAACAAAGAGTTTGTACGACTGGACAATCAGTTTGCTGATGATAGAAAACAATAGCTGCTGCTTCCTTAATCCTGGTAACTTGTTGAGCGCCCAGTTTGGGTACATACTTATTGAGTAGGTGATTAAACTCTGACTCACCCAACACCGTTTCTTGAGGTAATAGCTGGAGAGCGTTTTGCCATTTAATCGGGATTTTGAAGTCCTCAATTAGTGAGAATGTCAGTGGATTTAGAATAAATTTCAGTTCTCGTCCTGGCTGTAATCCTTTCAGTACGGTCAGTCTATCTTTATTGGCTGTTGTGAAGTATACTGTATATAAAGGGTTACAGATGATATTGGTCGTATGGTTGACTCCACCTACACGCGCACCTGTTTGGTCGAAGTGTTGCCAAGGACTACTCGCTAGTCCTGAATCATAAACTTCTTTTTTCTCGGTTTCAAAACCCGAGTGGTTTTTGATTAACAGGTTGGATAAATAACCGGCTGAGATGGAAATACCTAAATCCGCTAAAAATTCTAGTAGTTTGCCTTGCGTCATATTACCCCCATAGTACAAACTGATGATTAGGGCTTTGATTCCTGGTCCAAATTCTCCTTCGTAGCCTAGTGGTAGTTCTGCTACATAAGTTTTTCGGAGTGAGGGTGAGTAATATTTCTGTTTACGGAACAATATGTTGTCGGTTGCCAAGCTGATATCTTGGATGATTACTTG
>NZ_JAEQCX010000151.1:0-1932 GCF_020738035.1 Microcoleus sp. PH2017_28_MFU_U_A | reverse complement strand
CGTTCTTTTTCGCTATGAGTGCTGACTTTTGAATCCTTTGGAGTTGGCTTTGATGTCTGGTTTTCCTTGTTCTCCCTTCAATCGGTTGTTTTCATCTTTTAACCGTTGATTCTCTGATTCTAAGTCTTTGACTTTTAATTGTAATTGTTCTATGAGGTTCAGTAATATCTCTACTTTATGACGCATTGATGCGTCTGCAATACCTGAGGGGTCGATGGTTTGCAGTATATTGGAGGATGATTTGTCTTGTGAAATAGTCTTTGGCGTCATGTCTCCTATTTTATAACACTTTTTTTACTCTGCTTACTTTTTTTCTCTGCTACCCCTAATTATTGAGCGGATACAAAAAAGATGTGACAGAGGTATAAACCGTGGACAATCCGATACTGATTCACGCAGAACAGAACGAAGGAACAGCCTTTGGAGACCCAAGGTTGGTAAAAAAGGGGCGGCATTATATGAAGCAATGGGTCAGCATCAATCGGTAAATATTCGTCAAATCAGCCGAAATCGAGCTCAACAAGTAGGATACTATCGTTTTTTGGAGAATGAAAACGTGACCGTATCGGAATTAGTGCAAAGCCTATCGGAGCATTGCCAAAAAAATATAGAAGGACGGCACGTATTAGCCGTCAGTGATAGCAGTGAAATCAATTTGCAGTCCCACTCCGGCCGATTAAAACCCGAACAATTAGGGGTGGTTGGCAATAATACAGATCTGGGTTTTTATATACATCCTACATTAGTTTTGGATGCTGAAAATGGCTTTCCATTAGGGTTAAGCACGGTGCAACTGTGGAGTCGAGATTTAGATCATAAGAATAAGCATGAACGCAATTATCAAAATCTGCCGATAGAGCAGAAAGAATCATACAAATGGTTGGCATCCGCCGAGCGCAGTCAGCGGTGTTTCACTAAAGGTGGTGCCCTGATGGTCACTCACATTGGTGACCGCGAAAGTGACTTATATGAGGAATGGGCGACCGTGCCCGACCAACACAATCACCTATTGGTGCGCGTTCGTCAAGACCGTCGGTTATTAGGACAATCCCAATCGCTTTATACCTATTTAACAGAACAGCCTTGTGAAGGGGTTTGTACAATTAATGTACCAGCAGACGCACGTATTGGTCGGACAGCGAGAGAAGCATTGCTGATGATTCGGTGTGTTAGTGTGAAGATTCGCCGTCCCGATCACTTGAAAGCACGAGATTATCCACCCAGTATCACTCTTTATGCAGTCGAAGCAATAGAAGTTAATCCTCCGGCAGGGCAAGAGGCGATTCATTGGCGATTACTCACAACTCACAGGGTGGTTTGTTTAGAACAAGCACTACAAGTTATCCAATGGTATCGATGGCGATGGCGCATTGAACAACTTTTTGCCACATTGAAACAAGCAGGATTAAATCTTGAAGCTACACAGTTAGAGTCCGTAGTGGCCATTCAAAAACTCACTGTCTTGGCTTTAGGGGTTGCCGTGCGAACCCTACAAATGGTTGAAGGGCGCGATAATTCTGACTTATCTGTTTCCCTGGCTTTCTCTGATGCTCAACAGCAGTGCTTGTCTGTGATTGAACCATCTCTTCAAGGGCGCACGAAAAAATTGCAAAACCCCTATCCTCCCACTTCCTTACCTTGGGCTACTTGGCTGATTGCTCGACTTGGGGGTTGGTCTGGTTATAGTTCTCAGAGACCTCCCGGAATGCCTACCCTTGTTCATGGACTCCGACAGTTTGAATCCATCTTTGTGGGATGGAAACTAGCTCAGAATCAACTTGTGTGTACACGGTAGCCTTAAAAAGGGGAGTAGGGGGTGGGACAAGAAGCTCTTAAGGGAGCACCACAGAATGATTGATCCTATAATGACCCAAAGATAATTTCAGTGTGCAGCGTATCTTATGTCTCTAAAATCTATCATGAAACTGACCG
>NZ_JAEQCX010000018.1:0-1162 GCF_020738035.1 Microcoleus sp. PH2017_28_MFU_U_A | reverse complement strand
TTACCAATTACCAATTACCAATTACCAATTACCAATTACCAATTACCAATTACCAATTACCAATTACCAATTACCAATTACCAATTACCAATTACCAAAAAGTCTTATGTTTGTTTCCGGTTTAGAGCTTTGGCAGTGGGTGAATCAAGCTAAGATTGATGCGATCGCCTCTGAGATTCCCCAAGTAGAACTCGACTGGCTGCTGCAAGAGCTGGCAGGTTTGGATAAGTTGGCTCTGCGTTTGGAGTCGTTTAAAGATTTGCCAAAAATTGAATTAAAGTTGTCTGTATCAGAACTCGATCGACTTTGGCAGCGACGGTTGCAGGAACGGGTGCCGGTGCAGTATTTAACGGGAGTTGCACATTGGCGGGATTTTTCGCTGAAAGTAACGCCGGCGGTGCTAATTCCTCGTCCTGAAACGGAATTGCTGATCGATTTGGCTGTGGATGCTATGAAAAGCCATTCAGTGAATCCAACATCGGATTGGGTGGATTTGGGAACGGGTAGCGGGGCGATCGCGATCGGCTTGGCTTGTGCGTTGAAAAATACTACGATTCATGCAGTAGATTGCAGTTCGGAAGCTTTGGCAGTTGCTCGACTGAATGCTGAAAATTTAGGCTTTGGATCGCGAATTAATTTTTATCAAGGTTTGTGGTGGGAACCGCTAGAATTTCTCAAGGCTAAAGTTAGTGGCATGGTGTCTAATCCGCCTTACATTCCCAGCAGCACGGTGCTGACTCTACAACCCGAAGTTTTGAAGCACGAACCTCACCTGGCCTTAGATGGCGGTTTTGATGGCTTAGATTGCATCCGGCATTTGGTAGAAACGGCTCCGGATTATTTAGAATCTGGGGGAGTTTGGTTGGTTGAGATGATGGCGGGACAAGAAACGGCGGTAGCTGATATGCTACGAAGTCACGGGAGTTATTGCGATGTTCAGATATTTGCGGATTTGGCAGGAATCGATCGCTTTGCTTTAGCCTATCGTCTTTAGATTCCAAAAATATGCTGCAATTCTAAAATAGACTTGCATGGGATTTATTCGCTCTCCGATCTTGAAATTCTGTAGTTTAGACTAAAAAATGAGCCCAGCTAAAAGTAGTCACCTTTGAATCTCCGGCAAGCTGTTACTCAAAAACTCAAGAGGTATCAGATTAAATAA
>NZ_JAEQCX010000017.1:0-1363 GCF_020738035.1 Microcoleus sp. PH2017_28_MFU_U_A | reverse complement strand
TGTATTATATACGACTTCCTGCGAGCATCAACATGGCTGGTCAAAAAATTATAATGATTCCAAACGCAGATTCCTCTGACGCAAGACGCCCGCATCTGTCATCCAATCGCACGGAGGCAAAAACAAATTGAACCAGGGGCAAATAGTCTCGCGCCGCCACAATTTGCTCAAAAAGCTACCCAAATAGTCAATGATGGGTAGCTTTGTCCATAAATTAAGTTACAGTTCCTAACCCTTCCCACTTGCGGGTCAACACGCCCACTTCTTCGGCAATCTCTAAGTCGTAATTCTGCTCCTTGAGCGCTGCTGCAACTTCATTCTTGCTGTGGTAGTAGCCCAATCCCAACTCGGCGATCGCCTCTCGACTCATGCTCCTCTCGGCAATCAAGTGGTTGAGGGCGCCACTTCCTACTTCGCCCCACAGCCAATCCCGGCACTGGGCGTACACCGCAGCCAGTATCCCCCGGCGCATCTCCCACTTCGCTGCTATTTCTATTTCCCTAAGGCTGTGTTCGCGTTCGGGCAGCGCTGCTCCCACCCTCGAAGCTGCTTCCCGCAAAGCTTCTACCCAATCAAGCCCCTTGGGATGTTCCCAGCGGTTTACCTTAATACTGTGGATGTAGGCAATGGGGTCGCCTGCAAACTCGCACCCCCATCGTAGAAGCGCAGGGTATCGGGCCACACTGCAAACGAAGTACCCGATTTGCTTTCGCGGAACGGACTGCCGCCCCGCCACTTCTGACTGCTTCGTTGAAAGGCGTGCGATGGATGGTCGTACACCAAGTCTGGTGTGAGTCGGGGCAACACCTCCTGCTCCCAAAATCTCAATAAATTGATTTCTTTGGCGGGAGTGTTGCTGTTTTCTGCAATGTCTGTCATAATGTACTCCTTATTGAAATTTGATTGACCCGGCGCATTGAACTGCAAAGGGTCGTTTTTTTGTATAGCGTACTATCTTAGTTGGTAACCCCTAAATCACGGTTTTGCAAAAGCCTCAAATAGCCAAGAGGTCGTTGAGGTAAGCACAACGAAGTTTTAGCATCTTGTTATGACATTTTTTTTCAACCATTGAGCTCCGGAGATTTTCAACCTTCTATCTATTTGTTTGACAGCCGATTCCACCGCTCCCGAACCTATGGAACAGATCTTATCTGATGATAATTGCTCATAGTTAACAATTCGAGAGCGATGCTTTTCTAGATACTTGCAAAAGTTTTTAGCGGTTTTTCTGCGACAATTTTTAAATAAATTTAGGGTAGGTTCTACCCTTCCGGCCCACAAAAATTCCTTGGCTTTGGCTAAAGATTTTAATGACCCTCCCACTTTATATAAATTTTCCATTAAATGATACCAATCTAAAATT
>NZ_JAEQCX010000150.1:0-13684 GCF_020738035.1 Microcoleus sp. PH2017_28_MFU_U_A | reverse complement strand
TTGGTCATCACTGCCGCTAGCCAGAGTTTTACCGTCTGGACTAAATGCGACTGAACGTATCAAATCGCTGTGACCTTGCCAAGTTTGGAGGCATTCACCAGTTTGGCAATCCCATAACTTTACAGTTCTGTCATCACTGCCGCTAGCCAGACTTTTAAAGTCTGGACTAAATGCGACTGAACGTATCAAATCGCTGTGACCTTGCCAAGTTTGAAGGCATTCACCACTGTGGCAATCCCATAACTTTACAGTTCTGTCACCACTACCGCTAGCCAGAGTTTTACCGTCTGGACTAAATGCGACTGAACGTATCAAATCGCTGTGACATTTACAGGTCAAAATTTCTCTTCCACTAGCAACTTCCCAACAACGAACCACGCCATCAGTACCACCTGTAGCTAAAAGTTTGCCATCAGGACTAAATGCTACTGCAAAGACTGTACTGAAACCCTTGATAAAAGTACAATCACTCAAATTCGCCCCAGCAAAATTGACACGCCGCAAACTAGCATCAGAAAAATCAGCACCTTTAATTACAGCCCCCGATAAATCTCTCCCTTCCAAAGCAGCATTATCAACCTTCACCAATACCGTCGCCGCATTTCCACCGATATAACCAACTTCCTCCTCAGTTTTACCTTTCGTCGCCTCCAAAATTTCCAACAGTCTCGACTTAACCTCACCCACAAACTCAGTTTTTGAAAGCATCGGCACCAACAAATCCATCACCGCTTTCGTCAAAGGTTCCCGCCCAAAACTGTTGCGAAGTTGCCCTAAACTTTCACTCACAAAACCCTTCAAAGCCGGAATCGGTACAATATCGCCCGCATTATCCGCCTGACGGCTAAAATACCCCGACCAAGTATAATTTACCGACTCAACAGAATTATCCAAAGACAATTGTGCCTGCGATAACCCCGTAAAATCAGCAGGCAAAACTCCCAACTCCGCCGCCAACTTATACGCTACAAAAAACTCCAAAAGCGACCTATGTGCCGGAGAATAATCCCCCTCAGCATTGCGAATTAACATGGTTTGACCCATCATGTCGTAATGCCAGTGGTCTAAGTCCTTTTCTGCTTGCACCGCAGCCCCAAACAAGCGGCGAATCCTGTCTGGAAACAGCCGATAATTCAAACTCATCTGGTCAGTTGATAGCATTTCCCAGGACAGTTCGCACAGGAAAAATAGTTTATCTGCCAGCGATGTAAACGTCCTTTCTGCCTTGATATCCCGTTCCATCTTCCGGCGCACCGCATACAAATATACCCGCGACATATCCACGGGTTTACCTGCTTGAATATCCGGCAATGATTCTAATATCAATTCCGCCATCACCGGCCTGCGCGCCAAATCCAATAACTGCGGACTGTTTATCACCTGTGCCACAGTTTCGGCATCGGCTTGGTGAGACAATACTTGACGAATTTGCTCGTCGTCGAATGCTGCTAATTCCAATACTTCAAACTGCGGTGTTTCTCCGCTGAGATTGGCAGTCGAAGCTTTTAATTCCGCATTCAATAAAGCGCGTCCTTCTTTGGCTTCTGGAAAGTGTTCTGTCCGGCAGGTTAAGATTACTTTCGCACCGGGAACAATCACCTTTGCTAGTTCCCAGAAGTTGTTAATTGTTTGTTGTCGATCGCACTTCGCGGCCATTTCATCAAATCCGTCAAAAATCAACAGCAACTTCCCCATCCGATTCAGTTGATCGAACACCTCACTATTGAGGCGGATATTGTGCTGAGTAAAGAAGAAACCAGCCAAAACATTCTCAACATTCAAAGCTTTTGCATAGTCGCGCAAAGTGATAATTAAAGGCAACCGAGGCCGTTGAGTTCCTCTTTCCTTTGCCAGTTGGTAGCGCTGCAAAGCCGTCCAAGCATAGTGAAAAGCAAACCAAGTTTTCCCCGTCCCGAATTCGCCCAAAATCGAAATATGTTCTTTCGTCGGATCGTCCATCCACACGTCGATATAACCGTCAATCCAGCCGTCCTCTTCGCCGGAATAACTGGCATCAATTTGTCGCTTGTTAGCGCCATCGAACTCAGCTTTCGTACAACCGAGAGGCACGTATTTGCCATCGATTTGCCTGCGCTTAACTTCATTTTCCAACCAGTCGATATAGCCGCTAAAATCCGCATCCACATCAATCAATTCATCAAAAGTATAACAATCGAGATGGCGATTTTCTGGTTTGTCAACTTCCTTGCGGGCTGCTTTGGAAATCCGGCGCGCCGTCACCAGCCAACCTTCATCGGTTTTTTGCTTTTCTACCGACTGTCTCAGCGCCCCGACATCTTGAATTCCCGCTTCTCCCGCCATGCCGCGAATCAAAATGCGATCGAACCTGCCTCGTCTCACCGGAATCCGAATAATCCATTCAAAATAGTTATCTTCCCAAACTTGATACGGCTCAAAATCGTAGCCCAATATTTCAAACCAACCGCGCATCTGCTGCGCCAAGGCAAATCCTTGGGATTTTGCCGCAGTTTCTGTTGCTGCTGGTAAAGCCGGAGTATTTTCAACAGCCAATCGCGCCATTTCGGTGCGAATTCCTTCTAAAGTTGGGAGTCGATCGATCCTTTCTTGAACTGCTACAATTTGTTTGTGTACTGAATCAATCTGATGATTCGTCAAAGCTTCTTTGGGATTGCGGGTGCGCTTGGTGACGGCGATAAAAACTGCGGAAAAAGCAGCAAATTCGCGCCGAATGTCAATCCCTAAATCTTTAATTTTATCTCCCAAAGCATAGGTATCGAGAAATTCTTCTCCTTGTGTGAGAAAAATAGCCGGAGAATTGCGATCGAATGCTTGACGAAAAGCTTGTTTAATTTCTGATTCCCGGAATAGTTCTAAAATTGGCTTGGGTTTGCCGATGCCGTATTCTACCAAAGTGTAGGCGTAAACGCTGCTAAAATCCGGCAGCGGGTGTTCGGGGTCGAGGTTAAATTTTTTGAGTAATTTGATGACTGTTTCGCTGCGCTGAAACTTATCTTTAATTATAGGATTGGCGATGCTGGTAAGTGCGCTGATAATCGGATCGAGAGGTATCATCATGCTGGCATTCCGAGGTAATTGGTGGGACAATAAAGAAGACGGCGGTTGAAACCGCGCCTACACAAACGAAGTCCGCCTCCGCGGACTGAAGAAAATAACATAATTGTAACCGTTCTTCAACCTGCGGAGGCGGGTTTTGTCTGTATAGACGCGGTTTCAACCGCCCGGTCTTCTAATAACATCAATATCCTCACGTTAGTTTCCGCAAATTCTATTCAAGCGAATCGCGATCGTCTGCGAGGGCTTAGCTAACGCACTTCTCAACTAACTACCCAATCCAATTTTTTATGACTAAACCTGGAATTCGTGACAGTTCCCTCACGTTAGTCCAAAACAGGTTGTTCTCTAGTTTCCATGAAGTCTTCAGAGAAGAGTTTTAAACTATCAAACAAGATTTGCCACGGATTGTTTTTGGAAATTAAAACAACAACGTTACCTATCTTTTTGATGTAAACTTCGTTATCTTGAAACTGGTATTCTTTCGGTAAAACTACAGTCTGGCGGTCGCCATCGATCGATAATTTAACAGTGTTCATTTTAGCAAGTCCCAAAATTCACTAGATTCTACTAATACTAACATTTTAGCTTTTACCCAATCTTTAACCAACTCACTGACAAAAGATTACTCCTGCGTCTTCAGCAAAACCGCGCTGCGCCCAGCGTAGGCGTCATGGATGCGTTCGACATGACTCGAAAACGTGTTGATAGGCAACTCCGAGGGCAGATACCACTTGATGTCATCTGCTTCTTCCGTCGTGTGCAGGCTACCCCCAACGACTTCACAGCGGAATGTAAACACCAAGTCCGATCGCACTGGTATAGCATAAATGCCGTTAGCAAAGCCCTCGCAGAGGATCGCACCTATGACCTTAACCAGCAAACCAACCTCCTCTTCCACCTCACGGACAACCGCAGCCCACGGAGTTTCTGCCGCCTCAACCCTACCACCAGGCAAGTTCCAAGCATCCCTATCGGTGCGATGGCACAGCAGTACCTTGCCGCCGCTGTCAATAATCGCAAAAGCACCAATGGTGTGCATGGTTGACAAGCCTAATTGTTTTAATGAGTAGCAATGAAATTTTCAGTGAAGTGCGATCGACTTTCACTGCTGTGTATCCTGTTTTGCCTCAGTTTGCTGCTGTTGACGGTCTTCCAGTGCTTTGTCGATCGCCTTGCTAACAATCCATGAAACAGAACGTTCTTCAGAAGTAGCCCATTCCTCAAGAGCCTCCTTTTTTTCCTTGGTTACATACACAGCTATCAACTCAAGCTTACGCTTCCCGCCCATTAGGTTTTTCTCTTTTAAATTGACTCACATTTTAACTTCGATCCAATCTTTAACCAACTCACAGAGCGTTAATAGCTGTTGGATTCATTCTTTCACCTCCGGTGTAGATGCTTGTTGCTGTTCTTGACTTTGATACTCTTTAACACTTTTTTCAATCAGCTTTCCAGCCAGCCAAGATACGGATCGCTCGTCTTTCTCGGCCCATTCCTCTAATGCTTTGGCTATTTCAGGAGGGACGTAAGTGGTTACTCGTCTGAGGTTCTTCGGTGGCACGATCGTCTTTTTCTCATCACTGCTTTCTTTAACATTCTAGTTTTGCACGTTACCTCTTGACATAGGTTTACAAGCTATGTTAGCTTATCACAAGCGTACACCCAAGACCAAACCCCCACCGCTTCAGACTGCAATCGAGACGCGGCAGGGGTTTGGACTCCCACATTCAGGAGATAACCCTATTAGGAGATAACTCTATGATATCAACACCAAAGTCCGTTCCCGAACTACTGCGCGAAGAAATTCCCAACGCGCCCGCCGACAAAAAACCCGTCCGCTTGCTGCTGTGCGGCACTCCCAAGGGCGTTAACTGGATCGTAGATATCCTGCAAATCTTGGGTTTTGCCAAGATTGATGAGTGGAGTCCGCCTCTCCCATCGCCGATTAGCGGTGAGATCATGCGGATTTTGACCCGCTATTTTGCTGAGTAGAAATTGATGGTGATGGCGATCGCCGATTGGAGCGATGGCTGTCACCTACGAACTTTGAATTGTTATAATAAAAATTGCAAATTGTCCTATGTTTTGGGCTTTCTGAGATGAGGATTAATTTGCTAAAACAGCATCAATTTTAGGAAAAAATGATGGTACAAACCAACTCATCGGCTGATATTGCACTCAATATTCCGCCTGCACTAACGCTCACCGTTACCCGCGAACAGTTTGTAGAATTAGCGATCGCCAACCGAGAGTTACAATTAGAACGCACAGCAACAGGAGAATTAATCGTGAACCCACCAACCGGAGGCGAAACAGGATATCGAAATCTGGATATAGAAGGGCAAATCTGGCTGTGGAATCGGCGTACTAGACTCGGTAAAGCATTTAATTCTTCTACTGGTTTTCACCTGCCAAATGGGGCCGATCGCTCTCCCGATGCAGCTTGGGTGTGTCAAGAAAGGTGGGATGCACTAACCCCAGAACAAAAAGAAGGTTTTATTCCGTTAAGCCCAGATTTTGTGGTGGAACTCCGTTCTAAAACTGACAGAATCAAACCGCTGCAAGATAAAATGCAAGAATACATGGAAAACCAGGTGCGGTTGGGTTGGTTGATAGATAGAAAAAACAGAAAAGTGGAGATTTACAGACAGAACCAAGAATTAGAATTGCTGGAAAATCCTGCAACTTTGTCCGGCGAAGATGTGTTGCCTGGTTTTGTCTTGGATTTGACAGAAGTTTGGGGATAAATGATAAATTTTGTTAAGGACAGGAAATTACTCATTCGACCGGCTTATAAAAATTGATATATAATGTACAAATAAACAGATTGTGATTGAAAACACTATGACCAAGCAAAAAATCTTACAGGAAGGTCGAGAATATACCTTTCGTTCATACTTTGACTTACCTTATGAAACCGATCAAATTTTAGCAGAATTTGATTACTCACTAAGCAAAGGAAGGTTATCTTTACCGAAAACAACTAGACAGTTAGATAGACTGATAGAGCTGAGAGATAAAATAGAAGATATCCTTCCCTTAGTCAGTCTCAGCAGCGAAATAGCTAGAAGAGAATCCTTAGTATCCCCCGTACTTCTGGATCTGATCCGATACTGTCAATGTCAACTGCGATTTGAGTATACTCTCAACGTTAATAGCTGGTTAAAGGGAAATTTAGATTATCTCGTGAAGTCAAATCAAGAGTTGCTAGTTATTGAAGCAAAAAACGACGATATGACTAGAGGATTTACTCAACTAGCTGTACAATTAATTGCTATGTCGCACGTGGAAGACCAAAATATATTTTACGGTGCTGTGACAATGGGAGATGTCTGGCGATTTGGCAAGTTAGATCGAAATCAGCAAACTATTTTCCAAGACACTCATTTGTTTAGAGTACCTGACGATTTAGACGATTTATTTAAAGTAATGGTGGGAATTTTAGACGGGGATGAAATTTCGCGGTAGGGTGCGTCGCTTGCAGTCACTCAACTAGGTTCAAAAATTATCTTAGCGACGCACCTTACTATTAAAAATCTGCGATTGAAAAATCCCTACAAAATCGAACTTAAAACCACTTCATTAGCAGCAATCCAATCATAAATATCCTGCAAAGCCGCCTCCGGCCCAATCATAGGGTGCCATCCAGTCTTCTCCATCACCCTAGAAGAATCGGTAATAAAAATCGGAATATCCCCCGCCCGTTCCTCCAAAACCGGATTAATTGTAATAGACTTTCCCGTAATTTTTTGGCACAAATCAGTTGTTTCAACTAAAGACAGACTGTTGCTCAAACCACCACCAACATTAAACACTTCGCCGTCAAATTCCGCAAAATGTTCCAACTGATAATTGACTAATCTCAGCAAATCTTCAACGTGCAGCAAATCCCTAACTTGTTTACCACTGCCGCCAAAACCGATATAATTAAGCGACCTTTGAAAATAGTGAGCCGCCACCCACAAACCGCAAACTCCCTGATCTACTTTCCCCATTTGCCAAGCACCGGTAATTAACCCGCAGCGGTTGATAATTGCCTGCACGTTGTATGCTTCCCTGTACTCCTCAATCAGCAATTCCGACGCTAATTTAGTTGCTCCGTAAAGCGAGCGGTGTCCTTTTAGTGGGAAATCTTCTGATATGCCTAACTCCGATATACCGGGTAATGTTTGCTCTGGGGCGATCGCAAATCTATCATCCAACTCCAATAACTTGATAGACTTGACAGAGGCGATCGGATAAACCCGACTCGTAGACAAAAACAGCAAACTCGCACCAGTCTGTCTCGCCAACTCCAAAACATTCACAGTACCCAGCAAATTCGTCTGCAAAACGTACTGAGGCGAACTAAAACCCGCCAGCACAGAAGGCTCCGCAGCGCAATCTATAATACAATCAGCATTGAGTGCCACTGGATCTAAATCAGCCGCCGTGCGAATATCCCCGTAAACAAACTGAATCCCGCAACTTTTAAGCCTAGGCAAATTCAATTCCGAACCCCGGCGGCGCAGGTTATCCAAACAAATTATTTGCCATTCCGGGTGAAGTTTTTTCAGGCCAATTGCCAAACAACTGCCGATAAAACCCGCACCGCCCACAATTAAAATTCTCTCAGGCATTGACTCAACTTTCTTAGAGGATTAATTACTGCTGTTAAATTGTGTTGAGGTATAGCCTTTATCAAAAAGATGAGGTATGACTGTAAATGGAGTTTTTGATGCGACCTCGCTTACTATATAATAAATATAAGAGGGCTGAAGCCCAACAACGTACCTCACCTATCTGAGAAAGGCTATATGTCTCGCATTAAAACTTAATCATCTGTCAATTAATTTTGACAGCTATTCTGGTTCAATGCCCAAAGCCCGCAACTGATTTGCTAAACGTTCGACTCGCTCTTGGGCTTGCAGTGCAGCTTCCTCTGGCGTAGCAACTAACTCACCGTCTGGGGTAAAATAACGCAATTTCCCATCGTGAATTCCCAGATATAATTCTAGTACCTCACTCCACAATCTACCAAATTCATTGGCAAGAATAGCTTGATATTCTTGACCAATTAAACGAAAACCAGCAAATTCCAAATCTTCAGGATCGAACCAAAAGTATTCGGGCGTTCTAAACCGATTTTGATATAATATCTTTTTTTCGTTGCGATCGACTCTGGCGGTAGAACTAGATAGCAATTCTATAATTAGATCGGGATATCTCCCCTCTTCTTCCCAAACTACCCAGGAACGACGCGGACGTTTTTCGGTATCGGCGATCAGAAAAAAATCAGGGCCGCGAAAATCCCGATTTTTCAATTGTTGCTGGCTGTAGTAAACCGTCAGATTTGCTCCAACAAAAAAGTCATTGCGATCGCGCCATTGCCATTCCAAACAGGCAACTAATAATGCTAATTGAATATAATGTAGGGAACTTTCCATTTCTGGCTCATCACTTTCAAGTTGACTGGCATCTGGCATCAATCTTGCCATTTCTTGGGCTGTAAAAACCATGACTTAATCCTCTCAATTTAGTATATCTTTTCAACCAAATTTCCCCATAGCCTCCTAAGTTAAATTTTACCGCGCGATCGCACTTTTGAGCGATTTGACCATTTTTTCGTAACCATTTCGCAGGTTCCGCCCGTTACCTAAGTTGCAGTCCCGATTTTGGTACGCAGTAGTATCAGCATCAAAGTATCAATAGCTGCGGTACCAAAATCATTAGTCATCATTCCTTCGCAGTCAAGACTTCACTCCTTGACTTAGGCAACAAATCTAATTTCAACTCATTCATCTTTCTTGTTCGGTGGTAGTCGCCGCGAGAGAGATGTTTTTCCAGCCAGACATACAAGACAATAAACAAATATCGACTGCCCATCTCTTTAATCTTCAACTTAGAAATACCAGCAGTCCGATTGTACCATCTCAGAGGAATCACCGTATAGGAAAAACCCCGGACAATTGCTTTTAGGGGAAGTTCGACAGTCAAATTAAAGTGATGGCTCAAAATCGGTTGTATACCTTCAATCACTTCTCTGCGATATAGTTTAAAAGCATTCGTGACATCGTTGTAACGCAAGCCGAAAATACTTTTGACAAACCAGTTTGCTAAGCGATTAATTCCTAGTTTGTGAATTGGATAATCAACGACAAACCCGCCTTTGATAAATCTGGAACCGAAAACGCAATCATATCCTGCTTGCAATTGGCGGTATCCTGCTACCAAATCCATCGGATCGTCGGAAGCATCCGCCATCACAATCGCCACAGCATCGCCTTCAAATTCTGCCAATCCCCGGCGCACGGCAAATCCAAAACCGTTGGGAGGTTGATTGTTGATGTATCTAACTGTGGGGAAAGTCTCTGACAATTCCTGGCAAATGTCAACGGTTTTATCCGTACTATTGTCATTCACAATCAAAATTTCGTGCGGAATCCCTTCTAAATCGAGCGTCTGGGCTAAAGCCCGCACAGTACCATCCAAACAGCCCTCCTCATTGTGGGCTGGTATAATCACCGAAATTTTCACTCTTTATCCTCCACTGTTACCCTAGCACCGCCGCGCAACCTGACAAACTGGTTGTCAACAGGATTATACACCCAAGCTTTGATATCGGTTTGGGCGATCGCCAAATCACTACTCGACACATCAACCGCCCACCTCGCATTATTGTACAACTGTGATTTCAAAGTCTTAGCAATATCGGGGCTGTCCAAATTTACATAAGCGTTAGCAAAAAAAGATTGTTTATCGCCGACAGATAGCAGTACAATATTCGGCTGTTTCCTATTTTCTGGCAAAACCACCCAACCAGCAGCTTTCAATAATTTATCGCCCGTTGGAGGTTGGTCTAAATAGCCGTAAACTTTCTTGGTATTAGGAATAAAATCTACATTTTTGGCGAACTTTCTCCAACCAAATTTATCGAGAATAGCAGCACCATCTCTCACCAGCCAAGTTTTTTTACTCAACACTCTCAAACAGCTTTCGGGCGAATTGTTGAAAAACTTCGACGGTTCGAGATAGTTAATTAACTGCAAACAATCTTGAGCGCCTTGTTTGTAAATAAGTGCAGAGCTAGTTTGGACGATCGCCTGCTGAGAATTAACAATAATTATACCAATTAATAGCCCTGAAACTCCTCTAAAAATCAATTTATAGTTGAATTTCAACAGAGCTTTTGTTTCTCGAATAAACAATTGTCCTAGCTGAACCAAAGCAATTAACAGCAAAATCGAATTAGTCGTATATCTTGAAGATTCGATCGCCTGAATTGCCCCAAATTCCGCCCTACCAGCCGTAATAAACAAAGCCGACAAAACCGAAAACAAACCTATTGACAGCCAAGGCAAGGCCTGATGTGGCAATCTCAAATCACTTGTGGGATGGGCATCTTGCCCGTCCCCACCCAATCCCAAATTAGTTAATAGAATCTTCTTCCCAAAATGCCATACAAAAAATCCAAAAGTTGTAAATATTACCAATCCTACAAATGCAGAAAGTCCAGGTGATCTAACAATTGGCGAACCCAATAAACTCAAAAAATAATCAATTACCACCAGCGGCTTATTCAACAATGCAATAATACTTGTTTTACGGCTAGGATGATAATCAATTGAGTAAATAGCACAAGTTGCTGCAAACAGCAATATCCATACAATTAATCTTCTTTTTTTCTGTACTCGATTTCCCTCCAAAGCCACCACAGCCGGAACCGCCACAAACCAAGATAGCAAACCTTGAGCCAGAGAAAAACTAGCAATAAAACAGAATATAGCAGCAATAGAAATTCTAATATTAGGCAATAATTTGTGAGTTGAAACCAGCGCATAAACCGCAGCTATAAAACACAGATTTACAAAAAACCAAGCTAATTGAAATCCCCAAAGCCAGTTTTCATGTTGAACCAGGGAGAAAAGTAAAATACAAGTTAAAATATTAGCTAAATGCCACAAATTATCCCCAACATTCTTAACCTGCATCGAGGATAACTTGTACATAGTCATAAAAGTTATACCAGCCAAACCGATGCTGAGACACAACTGATAATTAATATTCCATCTGGAAGCAAAAACCAGCACAGCGATAATTAATTTCGGAAAGACTATGCGGTGGTTGCTGTGCAAAGCCCAAAAATCGTTAAACGTTACACTTCCCTGAGCTATTTTCTCAAACAGGCTAGCCAACCTCCACTCGTCATCAATGGGTACGTTAACGCTAAAAGTGGCTACAAACCCGATTAAAAGGACAACAGGAATCAGATATAGCGTAAATAAAATACTTTTTTTCATGAATGTGCGATCGCACCAATTGCCATCACTATTTTATATTAATACCGTTAAATCATTCTCATCAAGTTTGTAGTGAAGACTTTAGTCCTCATAATTTGCGGGAATTAGGATTAAAGTCCTCACTACGAACCGGGCTAATTAGGACTAAAGTCCTCACTACAAACCAGTCATCAAGTTTGTAGTGAGGACTTTAGTCCTATTCAATTCTGTTAACCGAATTACTTAACAGTCTTGAATGTATCCAGTTTGCCAGTAAATCGGTTGATAAACATCTGCAAAACAGTTCGCTTGCCGATATTGATATTAGAACTTACCGCCATTCCCGACTGCAAGTTAACTTCCTGTTCATTTGGCTTGCCCTTGTTCAAAATAAACTTTTGAGTCTTCAGCTTAATTTTGGTTTTGAAAGCGTAGTATTTCCGGAGTTCAGTAGGAGGTTCAGCATCGCTGCTAATCTCTTTCACTTCACCCTCAGCAGTACCAAACTCCAGCGCAGGGAAAGCTTCAACATTTATATCCACAGGTACGCATTGGTATTTTGTCAAACCCAATTTCTCTCTATTAACTTCCTTCTCAGGACACAGGCAGCTTTTACCTTTTTCGCAGTCAATCTTTTCTCCATCTAATTGTTTGCCGTGATATTTTTCTAATTTTTCTCGCTTGTTTTTCATACCATCCAAAACAAGAGCTACGTTGCTATTTTCCAGGTAAACAACTGCTTGCAAGCCGTTTTCATCATCCAAAACCTTGAGCAGCTTCTCTGTTTGCTGCGCTTCGTAATAAGCTTCTTCGCAGCGTTTGGGGCGCGGTTCTCCCGGCTTCACCACTGAGTTAATAATGGATTGGCATATCGGATCTTTAGCTAGATCCAACTTCGCATTCTCCTTCTTAGAAGGTTTCAAATCGAAGATAACGCCGGATACGGGAGCCTTCATAATTTGAGTATCGCGGACTTGCTGGGCTTTTTCTAGCTGAGCATTTACTTCGGACAGCTTTTTCAGGTTTTCTACTTTAAAACGGCTGAGTTGAGAATCGCTGCTGGCAATTTGTTTCTGGTTTTCAGCAATTTTGCTGTAAAGTTCTTTGGCCCAGGCATCCTTGGTGTTTTTCAACTGTTCTTGGGCGCGGGCGATCGACTCCTGAATGCGCGCTTGCTCTCCTTGCTGGCGCTGTACTTCAGCGGTAATTTTTTGGATGTCACCTTGACGCGCATTAATTTCGCCTCGGCGTGTATTTATCTCACCTCGGCGGGTGTTGATTTCGCCTTTGCGGGCGTTGATTTCGCCTTCGCGCTGTTTGATTTGATCTTGCTGTTTCAGAACGTCGCTTTGGCCTCTGAAAACATCTTGTTCCTGTTTTTCTCTTTGCAGTTCAGCGATCGCTCCTTGCTCTACCAGCGGGCCTAGTCTGCCCAAAATGCCTTGATTGGACTTCAATACTTGTTGGGATTTGGCTAACTGTTCGTCAGCCAAATCTTTCTGAGCCAGAGCTGATTTGACTTGCTCTTGGGAAGAGGCTAACTGCTGCTGAGAGTAATTTAATTGGTTCTGAGCAAAACCCAATTGTTGCACTGCTACATTCATTTGATCGCCGGCGGCTTTCTCAGCATTTTCAGCTTGCTTGAGTTGTTTGTCCAACTCCTGAACTTGCCCTTGGGCGGCGGCTACCCGAGACAGAAATTCCGATCGATAATTAACATACAGTCCTTGCTGGGTGGCATCAAAATTTCCGTTGGCTCCCCGGTTAAGGTACAGCTCGTCAATCAAAGCTTGCAGCACTTGATTTTGTGCAGCAAGGCTCTGTCTGTCTTTGATTGTGGATTCTAGGTTGGAAGGAATAGGGCCTTGAACTTTGCCGCTGACGACATCTTCGTAAAATTTATTTTCCTTTTCCAGCGCTTCTTTAGTTTTCTTAATCGATGTTAAATCAGCACTGGGTGCAAGGGGGTTGAAAGTGAGCAGGGGCTGGTTTTTTTCTACCCGATCGCCATTTTCGACGTGCAGCCTCACCACAGCGCCCGTAGCAGGCGCTTGGATGTCTCTAGCACCATCTTTGAGTTCCAATTGGCCGACAGCGGGGACAGCTTGCTCTACGCTAGCAAAATAAGCCCAAACTACGGCAGAAGTGGTCATCAGCATGATCGTCCACAAAAACAAGCGCGACCAAATCGCTGGTTTTTCCAGAATGACTGCTTGTTCAGAAAGGATTACCGATTTCATAGCCATATGTTATTTGGGTAATGGGTAATGGGGAATTGGGAATTGGGAATTGGGAATTGGGAATTGGGAATTGGGAATTGGGAATTGGGAATTGGGAATTGGGAATTGGGAATTGGGAATTGGGAATTG